>JAKABK010000132.1 GCA_021796905.1 Actinomycetes bacterium | reverse complement strand
CCCGACGGGCTCGGCGGACCCGGCGGACCCGGCGGCAGGCTCCCCGGGCGGCGAGCCCGGCGATGTCGAGACCGTCGCCGCCGCCCTGGAGGCCCACGGTTACATCGCCGACGAGGGCCTCGCCACCTCGATCTTCCTGTCCATGGTCCTGCAGCGTCCACTGCTGCTCGAAGGGGAGGCCGGTGTCGGCAAGACCGAGGTCGCCAAGGTGCTCTCGGCCTGGACCGGTGGGCCGCTGATCCGGCTCCAGTGCTACGAGGGGATCGACGTCTCGCAGGCGGTCTACGAGTGGGACTACGCCCGCCAGCTCCTGCAGCTCCGGGCTGCCGAGATCGCAGGGGAACGCCCCTCCGCTCCCGCAGCCCCCGACGCCGGCGTCGAGCTGACCGACGCGGTCTACTCCGAGCGTTTCCTCGTGCGTCGCCCGCTCCTGCAGGCGATCGACCATCCCGACGGCCCGCCGCCGGTCCTGCTGATCGACGAGGTGGACCGCTCCGACGACGAGTTCGAGGCGTTCCTCCTGGAGATCCTCTCGGAGTACGCGGTCACCGTGCCGGAGCTCGGGACCTTCCGGGCGGAGGTCCCGCCGCGGGTGGTGATCACCTCCAACCGGACCCGGGACGTCCACGACGCGTTGAAGCGGCGCTGCCTCTACCACTGGGTCGGCCACCCCGACTTCGAACGGGAGGTGGCGATCGTCGCTCTGCGAGCGCCGGCCGCCGCCCCCCGATTGGCCCGCCAGGTCGCCGCCGCGGTCGGGGCACTCCGGGGGATGCAGCTCTACAAGCCTCCCGGGGTGGCCGAGACCATCGACTGGGCCACGGCGATCGCCGCCCTCGGGCGGGCCACCATCGACGAGCGGACCCTCGACCTGACCCTCGGGACGGTCCTCAAGTACCAGGAGGACCAGGACCGGGTGCGTGCCGCGGGGATCGGCGAGCTGGTCCGGGCGGCCGTGCTGCGGGGGACATGAGCACCTCGCCCGCCACGACCGCGCCCACCGGCGCTGAGCGGATGGTGGTCGGCTTCGCCCGGGCGCTGAGGGCGGCGGGCCTGACGGTGCCGGTCGGCAGTGTCGTCGCCTTCGCCGAGGCGCTCGGCCACGTCGGGATCGATCGGCGCTCCCGGGTCTACTGGGCGGGCCGGGCAACCCTCGTCCGTCGACCCGAGGACGTCGGCACATACGACCGGGTGTTCGGGACCTACTGGCTGGACCGGGTGGGATGGGTCGAGCAGATGGCGGTGGGCGAACCGGTGACCCTCGGTCTCGACGAGACCCCCGACGACGATGCTGCGGAGGCCGGTGACGACGACACCGGCGAGGTGCTGGCGGTTCGCTGGAGCGCCGCCGAGACGCTCCGGGAGCGGGATTTCTCCTCCTACACCGCAGCGGAGTGGGCGGAGATGGCCCGCCTCGTCGGGCGCCTGAGGGTGACCGGTGACGAGCGTCGTTCCCGCCGGCGCCGCCCGGACCCCCGCCATCGGGGGCACCCGGACCTGCGCCGCACGGTCCGCCTGGCGTTGCGGACCGGCGGCGAACCCCTCCGACGTTCGTGGAGGGCGCCGACGACCCGACCCCGCAGGCTGGTGCTGCTGCTCGACGTCTCGGGGTCGATGGACGCCTACGCGCGAGCCCTGATGCGCTTCGCGCACGCCGCGGTCTCCGCCAGGGGAGCGGCGCGCTGCGAGGTGTTCACCCTCGGGACCCGCCTCACCCGGGTGACCCGCCAGCTCGGCGACCGGGATCCCGACGCCGCTCTCGGTGCCGCGGCCGGGGCGGTCGACGACTGGTCGGGCGGCACCCGTCTCGGGGCGGTCCTGCGCCAGTTCAACGACCTCTGGGGCGCCCGGGGCACCGCCCGGGGGGCGGTGGTGGTGATCCTCTCCGACGGATGGGACCGGGGCGACCCGGAGGCGCTCGCCGCCGAGATGGCCCGCTTGTCGAGGGTGGCCCACCGGGTGGTGTGGGTCAACCCGCTCAAGGCCAGTCCCGGCTACGAGCCTCTCGCTCGGGGGATGGCGGCGGCGTTGCCCCACGTCGACGACTTCGTCGAGGGCCACTCGCTCGGCGCCCTCGAGCAGCTCGCATCGGTCGTCTCCGGCGGCTCGGCCGGACCGGGAAGTCCGGGGAACCAAGCGAAAGGGAGGTCAGGGTCGTGAGAGAGGTCCTCGCCGACATCGACCGGTGGCGTTCGCAGGGGAAGAGGGTCGCGTTGGCCCGGGTCGTCGGGACCGAGGGCTCGAGCCCACGTCTACCCGGGGCGACCATGGTGGTGAGCGACTCGGGGGAGGTGGCCGGGTCGGTCTCGGGTGGCTGCGTCGAAGCAGCGGTGGTCACCGAGGCTCTCGACGTGCTCGCCGGGGACGGCCGACCCCGCTTGTGCAGCTTCGGCTACTCCGACGACGAGGCGTTCGCCGTAGGACTGACCTGCGGGGGGACCATCCGGGTGATGGTCGAGCCCCTCGAGTGGTAGCCGGCAAGCGATGAGCCGCCTGTTCGAAGCGCTCGCCGCCGCGCTGCGCGCCGAGGAGCCCGTTGCCCTGGTAGAAGTTGTCGAGGGTCCCGAGGACCTCTTCGGGGGCAAGATCGTCGTCCGCCCCGGCGCGGATGCGGTCGTCCTCGGCAGCCTCGGTGACCCCGACCTCGACCGGGTCGTCTCTCGCGACGCTCTCGGGGAGCTGGCCGCGGGTATGAGCGTCACCCGCCACTACGGGCTCCACGGGGAGGCCCGGGCCCGTGATGTCGGGGTGTTCATCGAGAGCTTCGCCCCACCGCCGCGCATGGTCATCTTCGGTGCGGTCGACTTCACCGCCGCTCTCGCCCGGGTGGCAAAGGTGCTCGGCTACCACGTGACCGTCTGTGATGCCCGCCCGGTCTTCGCGACCCGGGCCCGGTTCCCGATGGCCGACGAGGTGGTGGTCGCCTGGCCCGACCGTCACCTGGCCGAGATCGGCCCGACCCTCGGGGTTCGCGACGCGGTCTGTGTGCTGACCCACGACCCCAAGTTCGACGTGCCGGCGATCGCCGCGGCGCTCGCAACCGGCGTCGGCTACCTCGGGGCGATGGGATCACGTCGCACGACCCTCGAGCGGGAGGCCCGCCTTCGTGAGGCCGGCGTCGACCCCGCCGGTCTGGGTAGGGTCATGGCACCGATCGGCCTCGACGTCGGCGCCCGGACCCCCGAGGAGACCGCCGTGGCGATCTGCGCGGAGATCATCGCCTGCCGCACCGGTCGCGCTGCCCCGTCGCTGCGTGACGCGAGCGGGCCGATCCACCGCGACTCCCCGGTGCGCACCGTGTCGCCGACGTGACCCGTCGCGGTGTCGCAGCGGTGGTCCTCGCCGCCGGCGGTTCGTCGCGCTTCGCTCGCTCCGTCCGCGCCGTCCGCGCCGTGTCGACCGCCGGCGACCCGAGGTCCGGGACCGACGCCGTATCGACCGCCGGCGACCCGAGGGCCGGGACCGACGGCGCCGGGGTGGTCCCCGCCCCGGCCCACAAGCTCCTCGCCTCGTTCCGGGGCCGACCGCTCGTCAGCTGGGCGCTCGAGTCGGCGCTCGCCGCCGGCCTGGAGCGCACCTGGGTGGTGACCGGGGCGGTACAGCTCGACGGAGCCGTCCCACCCGGCGTCGAGGTGATCCACAACCCGCACTGGGAGCGAGGCCAGGCCAGCTCGCTCCAGGCGGCGCTGCTCGCCGCCGACGAGGCCGGGCTCGGTGCCGTGGTCGTCGGTCTCGGCGACCAGCCGATGATCCCGCCGGCGGCGTGGGCCGCGGTGGCCTCCGGGCCCGGCCCGATCGTGATTGCGTCCTACTCCGGGAAGCGGCGCAACCCGGTCCGTCTGGACCGGCAGGTCTGGTCCGAGACCGCGGCCGCCGGCGACGAGGGTGCCCGCAGCCTGATGAGGCTGCGTCCGGAGCTCGTCAGGGAAGTAGCGTGCGCCGGAGACCCGGCGGACATCGACACATTGGAGGATCTGCACCGATGGAACTGACCAACGCATTCCGAGTCAGCATCCCGCCGGCCGACGCCTGGAAGGTGCTCACCGACGCCGAGCGGATCGCCCCGATGCTCCCCGGGGCCCAGCTCCAGGAGATCGAGGGGGACGAGCTGCGCGGCATCATCAAGGTGAAGGTCGGTCCGATCACCGCCCAGTACAAGGGCACCGCCAGCTGGGTCGAGCGTGACGAGGCCGCCGGCCGGGCGGTGCTGAAGGCATCGGGGCGCGACACCCGCGGCCAGGGCAACGCCAGCGCCACGATCACCGCCACCCTGACCCCAGACGGTGACGCCACCAAGGTCGAGGTGGTCACCGACCTGACGATCACCGGCAAGGTCGCCCAGTTCGGCCGCGGCGTCCTCGCCGACGTGAGCGGCAAGCTGATCGGGCAGTTCGTCGACGCTCTCGAAGCCGACCTGAGAGGTGAGCGGACCGGGCCGGCAGCACCGAGCACCCCTGCGAGCGGACCGACCGACCGCGAGGCCGCCTCGGGGGGCTCGCAGGACGCTGCGGGGACCTCCACGCCGGCACCCGCTGAGGCTCCAGGTGTCGAACAGGAGACGGGACCTGCCGCCGAGAAGGATGCGACCGCCACGTCTGCCGGCGAGGGGGCGGCGCCGAGCGCGCCGAGCGGTCCCCGGCGGATCGAGCATCCCGAGCCGGAGCCGGTGGACCTGCTCGACGCGGCGGGAGGCTCGGTCGCGAAGCGCCTGGCCCCGGTCCTGGGCGGCCTCGGCGCCATCGCCCTGGTCTTGGTGGTGCTCCGGCGGCTCGTCCGACGCTGAGCGGGCGGTGTCGTCCGCGTCGGGCGTCGGGGAGTGCGACCCCGGGGACCTCGCCCGGGTCGCCGCTCTCCTCGGACGACCCCCCAGGGGGCGTTTCGTGGTGGTCGTACGCGGACCGGGCGGGGAGCCGCTCGTGATCCGCAACCACCCGCTGCTCGCGGACGGCACCCCGATGCCGACCCGCTACTGGCTGGTGGACCCCGGGTTGCGCCGGGAGGTGGACCGCCTCGAGTCGGCCGGTGGGGTCCGGGCTGCGGCAACCGCGGTCGACCCGGTCGAGCTCGAGTCGGCCCACGCCCGCTACGCCGCCGAACGCGACGCCGATCTGCCCCCCGGGTGGGACGGCCCGCGACCCACCGGTGGGGTGGGCGGTACCCGCCGGGGGGTCAAGTGCCTCCACGCCCACCTCGCCTGGCACCTCGCCGGCGGTGACGACCCCGTCGGACGCTGGACCTCCGCCGCCCTCGGCGACCGGCGGGTCCGGCCGGCGCGTCCCGGGCCGGAGTGACGCGGTGAGCCCGACCCCGGCGGTCGCCGCAGTCGACTGCGGCACCAACTCGACCCGGTTGCTCGTCGCCGACGGCGACGGGCGTCAGCTGGAGCGGCTCATGACCATCACCCGCCTCGGGCAGGGAGTCGATGAGACCGCGACGCTCTCGGCCGAGGCGATCGACCGGACGGTCGCGACCCTGCGCCGATATCGGGAGGTGATGGACAGCCACGGTGTCGGGGCGGTCCGGATGACCGCCACCTCCGCCGCGCGCGACGCCTCCAACCGGGAGGAGCTCTTCGCTGCCGCCTCCGACGCGATCGGGGTGGAGCCGGAGCTGCTCGGCGGGGAGGAGGAGGCGGAGCTCTCCTTCGCCGGCGCGACCGCAGAGCTCGACGCGGCGGACGGTCCGTGGCTGGTGGCCGACATCGGAGGTGGCTCGACCGAGCTGGCCGCCGGGCCGGTCTCCCCGACCGGAGCCGGCCGGCTCCGGCCCGAGGCGGCGGTATCGATCGACGTCGGCTGCGTCCGGGTCACCGAACGCTTCTTGCGCCACGACCCACCACTTCCCGAGGAGCTGGCCGCCGCCCGCAGCCACGTCGCCGGGCTGCTCGACTCGGCCACCGCCGGGCTGCCCCGGTTGCGCGGGGCGACCGTCCTCGTCGGCCTCGCCGGCACCGTCTCC
>JAKABK010000131.1 GCA_021796905.1 Actinomycetes bacterium | reverse complement strand
CCGGTGCTGACCAGGCGAGGAGGGTGCACCGCCTGGGTGAGCTGGTCGTCGACGAGGGGCGGCACGAGGCCCTGGTCGGTGGTGAGCCGGTCGCGCTGACCACCCGGGAGTTCGCACTGCTCGCGTTCCTCGCCCGCAACTCGGGGCTGGTCCTGACCCGCAACCAGATCCTGGAGGGTGCCTGGGGGCCGGGTTGGTACGGCGATGACCGCACCGTCGACGTCCACGTGAGCGCACTGCGCTCGAAACTTGGGGGCGGGTTGGAGCTGAGCACGATCCGCGGCGTCGGCTACCGGCTCGGGTGAACCTCCACCGATCGTCCGTCCGGCCGGCAGGGGGTCACCGGGGTGGTGGTGTTCTCGGAGCACTGCGATCGGTGCGGGTCCGCATCACCCTGACCCTGGTGGCGCTCACCCTCGGGTCCCTGCTCGTCACCGGTGCGGTGACCGTCGCCCTCGAGGCCCACGGAGCCCGGGTGGCGACCCGCAAGGAGCTGGCGCGCAGCGCGGATGCGCTCGCGGTCAGCCTGGCCGAGCGCTCGGGTCTGCCGGCGCGGCGGGTGGCGAGGTTGCTGCGGGTCCTCGCCGCGCCGCTGCGCCTGGAGGGCGCCGCGCTGCTCGCGGTCTCGCCGACCGGCCACCTGGATACCCTGGAGCGCCCGCACGCGCCGGCTCGACTGCCCGGCGGCCTCGGACCCGCCGAGATCGAGCCGATGTCGCTACGGGAGGGGAAGGTGGTCTCGGGTGATCGCGGCCAGCTGGCCTACGCCGCTGCACCGTTCGGCATCACTTTGAGGGTCGGGTCCCGGACGGTCCGGCTCACCGGGGTCGTGGTGCTCACCCGGCTGGCCCCGAGCGGTGCGGCGGCGACCCTCCCCGGCCTGCTCGCAGCCAGCGTCGCAGTGGCGGCGGTGGCCGTGGTGGTCGGCGACGGCGTGAGCCGCCGGATCGTCCGGCCGTTGAGGGAGGCGGAGGCGGTGACCGCACGGATCGCCGACGGTGACCTCGAGGCTCGCGTCGAGATCCCGGCCGGATCGGACGGGGAGCTCGTCGACCTAGCGTCGGCGATCAACGCCATGGGCGAGGACCTGGCCCGCTCCCGTCAGCTGCAACGCCAGCACCTGTTGGCGGTCTCCCACGACCTGCGTACCCCGCTCAGCTCGATCAGGGGCTGGGCCGAGGCCCTGGAGGACGGCGCCGCCCCCGACCCGGTCCGGGCTGGTGCGGTGATCGCCGGTGAGTCCCGACGCCTGGAGCGTCTGGTCGGGGACCTGCTCGAGCTGGGGCGCCTCGAGCAGCGTCGGTTCACCCTGCGGCCCCGGCCGGTGGCGCTCGCCGGGGCGCTCAGCGAGGTCGCCGCCGCGTTCGAGCGGTACGCCACCGAGACCGGCCTGCGCCTGGAGGTCGAGACCGCCTCGGCAGGCACTGTCGAAGCCGACCCCGACCGTCTCGGCCAGGTCCTCACCAACCTGGTGGAGAACGCCCTCGCCCACGCCTCGGGCGAGGTCCGCCTCGCGTCGGCCGGCGCGACGTTCTGGGTCGACGACGACGGCCCGGGCATCCCCCCACAAGCCCAGGCACGGATCTTCGAGCCGTTCGTGACCCGGTCCGGAACGGGTCGTCGGGTCGGCACCGGGCTCGGTCTCGCGATCGTCGCCGAACTGGTCGCGGCGATGCAGGGGCGGGTCTCGGTCTCGTCGCCCCTCGGCCCTCGGGGGGGCACGAGGGTCCTCGTCGAGCTGCGCCCGGTGCTCGGCGGAGCGCTCCCCCACCCCGGAGCCGCCCCGGAACCGCTCGACGGGCGGTGACCGCCGGGGTCCCGAGGTCCGCGAGCTCCCTGGCATCGGGGTGCCCCGGCAGCAGGCGGCTGTCGTCGCCGGCGGCTGACGCTACGAGGTTCGGGGCCGCCGGCCGGTATCGTCGAACGGGTGGGCAACCGGTGGTTCGAGACGGTGGCGGTCGCCGAGCGCAGGGCGCGTCGGCGGCTCCCGAGGTCGGTGTACGGGGCGCTGGTCGCCGGGTCCGAGCAGGGGGTGACCATGTCCGACAACGTCGCCGCGTTCGCCGAGCTCGGTTTCGCCCCGACCGTCGCCGGGGCGCCAGGGGTGCGCGACCTCGCCACCACCGTCCTCGGTCGGAGGGTCGCCCTGCCGGTGGTGATCTCCCCGACCGGCGTGCAAGCCGTCCACCCCGACGGCGAGGTGGCGGTCGCCCGGGCTGCTGCGTCCCGTGGTACCGCGATCGGGCTCAGCTGCTTCTCCAGCAAACCGGTCGAGGAGGTCGTGGACGCCAACCCGGCCACGTTGTTCCAGACCTACTGGTGCGGAACCCGCGACGAGATCGTCGCCCGACTGGAACGGGCCCGGTCGGCTGGAGCGGTCGGGTTGATAGTCACCCTGGACTGGTCGTTCTCCCACGGGCGGGACTGGGGCAGTCCCCACATCCCCGACAAGCTCGACCTGCGTAGCCTCCTGCCGCTCGCCCCCGACGGGCTCGCCCACCCGGGATGGCTCGCCGAGTGGGTCCGCGCACGTGGACTGCCCGAGCTCGGCGTCCCGAACATGGCCGCTGCCGGCGGCAGCGTTCCGAGCTTCTTCGGGGCCTACGGGCAGTGGATGGCGACCCCCCCGCCCACCTGGGAGGACGTCGCCTGGTTGCGCTCGGCCTGGCCCGGCCCGGCGCTGCTGAAGGGGATCACCCGGGTCGACGACGCCCGGCGGGCGCTGGACGCGGGCTTCGACGCGGTGTCGGTGTCCAACCACGGGGGGAACAACCTGGACGGCACCCCGGCGACGATCCGCTGCCTGCCGGCGGTGGCCGCAGCGGTCGGCTCCGAGGTCGAGGTCCTCTTGGACGGCGGGGTGCGCCGCGGCAGCGACGTGGTCAAGGCCCTGGCCCTCGGGGCCCGGGCGGTGATGATCGGACGGGCGTATCTGTGGGGATTGGCGGCCAACGGACAGGCTGGGGTGGAGAACGTCCTCGACATCCTCCGCGACGGGATCGACGCCACCCTCCGGGCGCTCGGAAAGGGATCGGTCGCCGAGCTGACCGGCGACGACGTCGTGGTCCCCGACGGCTTCACCCGCCGGCTCGGTGCTGCCGGCGGGATCGGTGCTGTCGGGGGGGTCGGTGCGGGAGGGCGACGGCATGGGTGAGCGGACGGTGGTGCGCGGCGGGACGGTCCTCGACGGCAGGGGCGGGCCGCCGGCGCCGGGCGACGTCGTGATCGAAGGCGACCGGATCGTCGAGGTCGGCTCTGGGCTCGACGGCGACTCGGAGGTCGACGCCACCGGGCTCACCGTGCTGCCGGGGTTGTTCGACTGCCACGTGCATGTCACCGCCGACGGCCCGGACCTGCTCCGGTCGCTCGGCCAGCCCTTCTCCTACCAGTTCTACCGGGCGGCGGCCAACCTGGCGGCGACCCTCGACTGCGGGATCACGACGGTGCGCGACGCGGGAGGCGCCGATCTCGGTGTGAAGACCGCGGTCGACGACGGACTGGTCCGGGGCCCGCGCATGCAGATAGCGATCACCATCCTCAGCCAGACCGGCGGTCACAACGACGCCTGGGTCCCCTCCGGGTGCTCCCTCGCGCTGGTCGGCGGGGGTCACCCGGGCCAGCCGGCGCCGATCGTCGACGGGCCCGAGGAGATGCGCCGCAAGGTCCGGGAGCTGGTCCGGGCCGGCGCCGACGTGATCAAGGTGTGCACCTCGGGCGGGGTCCTGTCCCCTCGTGACGACCCGCGCCACGCCCACTTCCGTGACGACGAGCTCGAGGTGTGTGTCGCCGAGGCGACCGCCGCCGGGCGGTTCGTGATGGCCCACGCCCAGGCGACCGACGGGATCAAAGCGGCGGTCCGGACCGGTATCCGCTCCGTCGAGCACGGGATCTTCCTGGACGACGAGGCCATCGACATGATGCTCGGGCGGGGGACCTGGCTGGTGCCCACCCTCGTCGCCCCCCGGGCGGTGCTCGTCGCCGCCGCCGCCGGGGCGCGGATCCCTCCCGAGTCGGTCCGCAAGGCCGAGGAGGTCGTCGGGTACCACACCGACTCGTTCACCAGGGCGGTCGCCGCAGGGGTGCGGGTCGCGATGGGCACCGACAGCGGTGTCGGCCCCCACGGCGACAACCTGAGCGAGCTGGAGTTGATGGCTCATGCGGGGATGGACCCGCTCGAGGTCTGGAGGTCGGCGACCTCCTCGGCGGCGGAACTGATGGGTGTCGCCGACCATCTCGGGTCGCTGGAGCCGGGCAAGCGAGCCGATCTGGTGCTCGTAGCCGGTGACCCCACCGACCTCACCGGGCTGCGCTCCCGGGTGCGGGGTGTTTGGAAGGACGGGTCCCGGGTCCGCTGAGCCGGCCGGACCCGCACGGTCCGGGGAGCCGGCCGGACCCGCACGGTCCGGGGAGCCGGCCGGACCCGCACGGTCCGGGGAGCCGGCCGGAACCGCACGGTCCGGGGAGACGCGTAGGGTCTGGCCCCGTGATGGACTACGCAACAGCCGGTGTCGAAGCCGCCCTCGCCGCCGGCGCCCGCTACGCCGACGCGAGGGTGATGGAGATCCGCTCCGAGACGATGTCGGCGCAGAACGGCGAGATCCGCGACCTTCGCCAGCAGGAGCGGGCGGGGGTCGGGGTGCGGGCCCTGATCGGATCGTCGTGGGGTTTCTTCGCCACCGCCGAAGTGGACCAGCGCTCCGCCCGCCTGGCGGGTGAGCGCGCCGCGCAGACCGCCCGGGCCTCGGCGCGGGTGCCCGGACCCGCCCTGGAACTGGCGCCGGTGCCGGCGGTGACCGCTTCGTGGGAGAGCCCGTGTGAGGAGGACCCGCTGTCGGTCCCGCTCGGCGAGAAGGCCGACCTGCTCGTCGGGGTGACCCGCACCGGGTCTGAGGCTGGAGGACAGCTCGCCCTCGCCGACTACCAGATCTGGGACACCCACAAGTGGTTCGCGTCGAGCGAGGGGGCCCGGATCACCCAGCGGGTCCGGGAATGCGGTGGGGAGATGTCGGTGACCGCGGTCGGCGACGGTGAGACCCAGCGGCGCTCCTACCCGGGGATCCGTGGTCAGTACGGCACCAGCGGATGGGAGCTGATGCGCCGGCTCGACTTCCCGGGCAACGCCGGGAGGGTCGGTGAGGAGGCGGTGGCTCTGCTGTCCGCTCCGCAGTGCCCGGAGGGGACCACCGACTTGATCCTCGGGTCCGAGCAGATGGCCCTCCAGATCCACGAGTCGGTCGGTCACGCCACCGAGCTCGACCGGATCCTCGGATGGGAGGCCGCCTTCGCCGGCACCTCGTGGCTCGAGCTCGAATGGCTCGGTTCGCTTCGTTTCGGGTCCGAGCTCATGAACATCACCGCCGACGCGACCATCCCCGGAGCGCTCGGTTCGTTCGGTTACGACGACGAGGGCACCCCGGCGAGCCGGGTCGACATCGTCCGCGACGGGGTCTGGGTCGGGGTTCTCTCCGGGCGTGACTCGGCCGCGTTGGCGGGCATCCCCGCCGGGGGCATGGTCCGCGCCGACGGGCCGGACCGTCTCCCGATGGTTCGGATGACCAACATCGGCCTGGTGCCCGGTCCCCACTCGCTCGAGGAGATGATCGCCGAGACCGGAGAGGGGATCTACATGGACACCAACCGTTCCTGGTCGATCGACGACCGGCGGCTCAACTTCCAGTTCGGCTGCGAGGTCGCCTGGGAGGTGAGAGACGGGCGTCTCGGCAGGATGCTGCGCAACCCGACCTACACCGGGATCAGTCCCCGGTTCTGGGGTTCGATGGACATGGTCGGGGGACCGGCCGAGCTCACCAACTGGGGGACACCCAACTGCGGCAAGGGGCAGCCCATGCAGGTCGGCCACACCGGTCACCCGGCGGTGCCGTGCCGGTTCCGGGGCGTGCGGGTGGGGGTGCGGGGATGAGCCCGGAGCGGCTGCACGCCGGCCAGGAGCCGGAGGAGATCTGCGAGGCGGTG
>JAKABK010000130.1 GCA_021796905.1 Actinomycetes bacterium | reverse complement strand
GGAGCTCACCCGGCTGTCGAGCGAAGTCTCGATGGCCCAGTTGAAGGGGATGGCCGTCACCTGGTTCCTCGTGATCGCGATCTACACGTGGGTGGGGATCTTCATCGCCTCCCTCCCGGCGGCCGGCCCCGGGAGTTCCCTACATTCGGGGGCATGAGCTCGAGCGCACCCACCGTCGCCCCCTACGGCACCTGGAGCTCGCCGATCAGCGCCGAGATGCTGGTGGAACAGGCGATCGGCGTCCAGGAGGTGGCGACCGGCCCCGGCCGGATCGCCTGGTGCGAGACCCGGCCGGCCGAGCAGGGCCGCTATGTGGTCGTCGAGCTCGACTCGGGCGGCACGAGCGTCGAACGCACCCCGCCGGGCTTCTCCAGTCGCACCCGGGTGCACGAGTACGGCGGGCGGTGCTGGACCTTCGCCGGCGACGACCTGATCTCCTCCAACTGGGCCGACCAGCGCCTGTGGCGCTTCCCGGCCGGGGGCGGCGACCCGGTGGCCCTCACCGCCGAGCCCGCCACGCCGAGCTCGGTGCGCTTCGCCGACCCGGTCGTCACCCCCGACGGACGATTCGTGATCTGCGTGCGGGAGCGCCACAGCGCCGCCGGCGTCGACAACGACCTGGTCGCCGTGCCCCTGGACGCTACCGGCGAACCGGTCGTGCTCGCAGCCGGCCACGACTTCTTCGCCGCCCCGGCGGTCTCCCCCGACGGGACCCGCCTCGGCTGGCTCTGCTGGGACCACCCCGAGATGCCCTGGGACGCCACCGAGTGCTGGGTGGCGCAGCTGGGCGCCGACGCCACGCTCGGGACACCGGAGCTCGCCGCGGGCAGCAACGGCGAGGCGGTGCAGCAGCCCCGCTTCTCGCCCGACGGTGCGCTGCACTGGGTGTCGGACCCGACCGGGTGGTGGAACCTGTACCGCGAAGGCGAGGCGCTCTGCCCGATGGAGGCCGAGGTCGGGGAACCGGGGTGGGTGTTCGGGATCTCGACGTACTGCTTCCTCGCCGACGGCACACCGGTCGTCAGCTGGCACGGCCCCGGCGGCTCGGGGATCGGCGTCGTCGGCGACGGCCGGGTCACGCCGCTCGCTACGCCCTGGACCGGCTTCGGGTACCTGGCCGGCGACGGCGACGGAGTCGCGGCGGTCGCCTCGTCACCGACCGAGGCCCCCGCGGTGGTCCGCGTCGGGCGGGACGGGACCTGCGACGTGCTGCACCGCTCACGGGAGCCCGAGCTCCCCCACGGGACCGTCTCTGTCGCCGAGCACATCCGCTTCCCGACCGCCGGCGGGGAGGAGGCCTGGGCCTGGTTCTACCGCCCGGCCAACGCCGACTTCGCCGGCCCTCCCGGCGAGCGGCCGCCGCTGGTGGTGCGCACCCACGGCGGGCCGACCTCCGCCGCCCGCCCGTCGCTGTCGCTCGACCTGCAGTACTGGACCAGCCGGGGTTTCGCGGTCGTCGACGTCGACTACCGGGGCAGCACCGGCTACGGCCGGGCGTACCGCAACCGTCTGCGGGGCAACTGGGGGATCTTCGACGTCGAGGACGTGGCCGCCGCCGCGGCCTGGCTCGCCGAGCGGGGCGAGGTCGACGCCGACCGTTGCGTCATCCGCGGCGGGAGCGCCGGGGGGTACACCACCCTCGCCGCCCTGGCGTTCACCGACGCCTTCGCCGCCGGCGCCAGCTACTTCGGAGTCGCCGACCTCGGCGCCCTCGCCCGCGACACCCACAAGTTCGAGTCGCGCTACCTCGACCGGCTGATCGGCCCGTGGCCGGAGGCGGAGGCCACCTACCGGGCCCGCTCGGCGCTGTACAACCTCGACCGCTTCGACCGCCCGCTGATCCTGCTGCAGGGCCTCGAGGACCGCGTGGTCCCGCCGGCCCAGTCGGAGGCGATCTTCGAGGCGGTGCGGGGCAAAGGCGTCCCCGTCGCGTACCTGCCGTTCCCGGGCGAGCAGCACGGGTTCCGGCGAGCGGAGACCATCGTCGCCGCCACCCGCGCCGAGCTCAGCTTCTACGGGCTGGTGCTCGGCTTCACCCCCGACGGCGCCATGGATCTCGCCGTCGAGAACGCCGCCGCCCTCCCCCGCCACTGACCCGGCCGTCACGACCGGCGCCGGTCGAGGAACCCGTAGACGTCGACCAGGTCGACACCGGGGTAGGGGTCGAAGACCACCGTGTCGGTGGGCAGCCCGGAGACGAACTGGCTGTGGTCGCGTGCCGACGGCCAGCACCGGCCGGCCCAGCGCTCCCGCTGCTCGCCGGTCGGCTCCCGGCAGCAGGACGGTTCCGGGCAGCGCGACACGCCCCGCCTCGTGGTGTCGGCGCCGCGCCACCAGCGGGCGTTGGCCTCGGTGGTGCCGACGGTGACCGCGTCACCCCGCCCCGGGTCGGCCTCGACGTGGGTGGCGCACCAGAACGTGCCGGTCAGCGTCTCGGTGTACTGGTAGTACATGGCGAAGGAGTCCTCGGACTCGAACGCCTGGCGGGTGCTCCACCACCGGCACACCCGCTGGCCCTCGATGGTGCCGTCGGTGTCGGCAGGCAGCGAGACCCCGTCGTTCTCGTAGGCCTTCCACAACAGCCCGTCGGGGTCACAGCGCTGGAAGTGCACCGGTATGTCCAGGTGCCGGGTCACGAGGTTGGTGAGGCGGTGGGCGGCCATCTCGTAGGAGATGTAGAACACCTCGTTCAGGTCCTCCACCGACAGGTCGCGGCGGGCCTTGGCCTCCGTGAGCATCGCCACCACCGCCGCCTCGGGGGCGAGGAGGGCCCCGGCGAAGTAGTTGGCCTCCACCCGCTGGCGGACGTAGGCCCCGAAGTCGACCGGGTCGCCGTGACCGAGGGCGAAGTGGCCGAGGGTCTGGGCGATCACCGACCGGGTTGCTCGGACGGTGGCGTTGTTGCGTTGCGGGACGTAGATGACCCGGTCCCGCTGGTCGGTGACCGACCGGGTCGAGGAGGGCAGGTCCTGCACCCGGGCGATCCGGAACCCGTACCAGGAGGCCAGGTCGGTCAGGTGCCGCTCGGAGATCGCCCCCGGCCCGCTGTAGCCGACCGCGGCGAGCGCCTCGCCGGCGGCGCGCTCGATCTCCCCGAAGTAGTTGTCCCGTCGGCGCATCTCGTCGCGCATCGCGGCGTTCGCCTCCCGGGCCCCGCCGGCTGCCGCCCCCGGTCGACCCGGCGCCGCCTGCGCGTCCTGCAGACGCCGGTACAGCGCGACGACGTGCTCGAGGGCGACGTCGTCGAGGCGGGCCGACGGTCGCAGGTGCGGGAGCCGTAGCGCCCGGTAGGCCGGCTCCTCCTGGAACCGGGCGAGCTCCACCTCCAGCTCCGCCCGCCGGCTCGGCGGGCGGGAGTCGAGCAGCTCCGACAGGCCGACTCCGAGCGCGCCGGCGAGGGCGTCGAGGGTGGTGAGGCGCGGCTCGCGGTGCCCGTTCTCCAGTTGGGAGAGGTAGGAGGGTGGCCGGCCGATCCTCGACCCGAGCTCGTCGAGGGTGAGCCCCGCCGCCTTGCGGAGGTGCCGGAGGCGTTGGCCGAGCACCCGGAGGTCCGCTACCGAACTCGAATCCACATCAAACTTTCTCATTTCTTCGCGCAGAGCGCAAGTGTTGCGATCATTCGGCTCGACAGATTGACGAACCTTTCCCATACTGGCCACATGGTCGAGATCAGTCCACACCCGCTCGCCGATCGGGTGCTCACCGCCGAGGCCGTCCGGTTCCTGGTCGAGCTCCACCAGCACTTCGAGGGCCCCCGGCGGGACCTGCTGTCCGCCCGGGCCGAGCGCCAGGGCCGCTTCGACTCCGGCGAGCGCCCCCGCTTCCCCGCCGAGACCGCCGGCGTGCGATCCGGTAGCTGGCGGGTCGCCGGAGCCCCCGAGGCGCTCGCCGACCGGCGAGTCGAGATCACCGGCCCCACCGACCGCAAGATGATGATCAACGCCCTCGGCTCGGGCGCCCGGGTCTTCATGGCCGACCTCGAGGACGCGACCTCCCCCACCTGGGACAACGTCGTGACCGGCCAGGCCAACCTCGCCGACGCCGTCCGACAGACGATCTCGCTCAGCACCCCCGAGCGCGAGTACCGCCTGGTCGACGACCCGGCCACCCTGGTGGTGCGCCCCCGCGGCTGGCACCTGAGCGAACGCCACTTCACCGTCGACGGCGAGCCGATCTCGGCCTCGCTGTTCGACTTCGGGCTGTACCTGTTCCACAACGGAAGCGAGGCGCTCTCCCGAGGGTTCGGCCCCTACTACTACCTGCCGAAGCTGGAGGGCCACCTGGAGGCCCGCCTGTGGGAGGAGGTCATCGACTTCGCGGAACGCCGCTGCGGGCTCGACCACGCCTCGGTGCGGGTGACGGTGCTGATCGAGACGATCACCGCCGCCTTCGAGATGGACGAGATCCTCTTCGAGCTGCGCGACCGCGTCTGCGGACTGAACGCCGGCCGCTGGGACTACATCTTCAGCGTCGCCAAGAAGTTCCGCGCCGACCCGGCCTTCGTGTTGCCGGACCGCTCCGCGGTGACCATGACCGTGCCCTGGATGCGGGCCTACACCGAGCTACTGGTGCGGACCTGCCACCGCCGGGGTGCCCACGCCATCGGCGGGATGGCGGCGTTCATCCCCAACCGCCGCAAACCCGAGGTGACCGAGGCAGCGCTCGCCAAGGTGGCCGAGGACAAACGGAGGGAAGCGACCGACGGCTTCGACGGCACCTGGGTCGCCCACCCGGACCTGGTGGCGACCGCCCGGGCGGAGCTCGACGCGGTCCTCGGCGGACGACCCAACCAGCTCGGGCGCGAACGCGAGGACGTGCACGTCGGGCCGGCCCGGCTGCTCGAGGTGTCCTGCCCGCCCGGCTCGGTCACCCACGCCGGCCTGGTCACCAACGTCTCGGTCGGCTTGCGCTACCTGGTGTCCTGGCTCGGCGGGGTCGGGGCGGCCGCGATCGACGACCTGATGGAGGACGCGGCCACCGCCGAGATCAGCCGCGCCCAGATCTGGCAGTGGGTCCACCACGGGGTCACCCTCGCCGACGGCACCCCGGTGAGCGCCGGGCTCGTGGCTGGCCTGCTCGACGAGACCGCCGCCGGCCTGCTCGCCGCCGGCGCCGACGCCCGCCTGGTGTCGCAGGCCCGCTCGCTGCTCGAGCAGGTCGCCCTCGGCGACGAGCTGGTCGAGTTCCTCACCCTGCCCGCCTACCAACTGCTCCCCTGATCGCCCACCAACCGCCCGCGCCCGTCTTGCGGGACCCCCCACCGTTTCCAGTCCCCCGAGACCCTCCCCCACGAAAGGCCCGCCCACCATGAGCACCCCGACCACCCCCGACCCCCACCCGTCGCCGACCTCACCGGCTGAGCGCGGCCCGGGAGCTTTCGAGACCGCCGCCGCCGAGCTCGGCGCCGCCTGGGAGAGCGACCCGCGCTGGGCCGGCGTCCGACGCCCCTACACCCCCGCCGACGTCCTACGCCTCCGGGGATCGCTCCGCATCGAGCACACCCTCGCCCGCCTCGGCGCGCAGCGCCTCTGGGAGCTGCTCCACACCGAGGACTACGTCGCCGCCCTCGGGGCGATGACCGGCGGCCAGGCGGTCGAGATGGTCAAGGCCGGGCTCCAGGCGATCTACCTGTCCGGCTGGCAGGTCGCCGCCGACGCCAACCTCTCCGAGCAGGTGTACCCCGACCAGAGCCTCTACGCGGTCAACAGCGTCCCGGCCGTGGTCCGCCGGATCAACAACGCCCTCCGCCGGGCCGACCAGATCGAGTGGTCCGAGGGCGGGTTCGCCGGCGACCACCGCCGCTGGGTGGTCCCGATCGTCGCCGACGCCGAAGCCGGCTTCGGCGGTCCGCTCAACGCCTTCGAGCTGATGCGACAGATGATCGAGGCCGGCGCCGCCGGCGTCCACTTCGAGGACCAGCTGGCCTCGGAGAAGAAGTGCGGGCACCTGGGAGGCAAGGTGCTGGTCCCGACCTCCCAGCACCTGCGGACC
>JAKABK010000129.1 GCA_021796905.1 Actinomycetes bacterium | reverse complement strand
CCGGCCGACGGCTGGGAGGTGGTACGCGACATCGAGACGATGGCAGGCAGCCACAACCACTGCGAGATCCGCATCAGCGACCTCCGCCTACCCGCCGACCGGCTCCTCGGCGGGCGGGGACAGGGGCACCGGCTCGGTCAGGCACGCCTCGGGCCGGCCCGCCTGGCGCACTGCATGCGCTGGATCGCCCAGTGCGAGACCGCCCTCGACCTGATGGTCGCAAGGTCGCTCGAGCGCTACTCGCACGGGTCGCTGCTCGCCGACAAACAGGGCGTCCAGTGGCTCGTATCGGACTCGGCGATCGAGCTGTACCAAGCCAAGCTCATGGTCCTGCACGCCGCCTACCGCTTGGAGCACGACCTGCCGTGGCGGACCGAGGTGTCGATGGCCAAGCACTTCGTCGCCAACACCCTCTGGCGGATCGTCGACCGGGCGGTCCAGGTCCACGGTGCGCTCGGCTACTCGACCGACACCCCGCTCTCCGACATGCTGAGACAGGCTCGCTGGAGCCGCCTCGCCGACGGGGCCGACGAGGTCCACCGGATGAGGATCGCCGAGGACACGATCGCCTCCTACCGGGAGCACGGCACCACCCGGACCGCCACCGGCGACCTGCCGCTCTGAGCCAGACGTGATCTGAGCCAGACGTGATCTGAGCCACCGGGCAACTGGCACCCCAGCCGCCTGGCACCCGCCAACTGACGCCCCGGGCCACCGGGCTCGGGTCAGCTGCGGGCCGGCTCGACCTCCACCCCGGCGCTCTCCGCAGCGAGGCGCTCGAGCAGCGGCACCGCTTTGGACAACAGGTCCCGTTCGTCCTCGGACAGCTCCTGGAGGCGGACCGCCAGGTAGGCGTCGCGGCGGTTGCTGATCTCGTCGAGCACCGCCAGACCCGAGTCGCTGATAGCCACCCGGGCGACCCGACGGTCCGCGTCGTCGCTGCGTCGCAGGACCAGGCCCTGGGCCTCCAGGCGGGCGGCGATACGGGTCATCGAGGGAGGCGCGATCCGCTCGATCGCCGCCAACGTCCCGAGCGACAGTTCGCCGTGCTTGGCGACCGACACCAGCGCAGACAGCTGCGAGGCGGTGATGTCCCCCACCGCCTGCTGGCGGAGGCGGCGAGACAGGCGGAGCACAGCCAGGCGGAGATGGCTGGCGAGCGGGGCTGCGGCCTCCATCGCTTCGATGCTACCCGCCGGGCCCGCCCCGCCCACCAGCCGCGCTGCCAGGCGCCGGCCGGACTGCCAGTATGGGACGGTGCCGATGAGGGAGGACTGCCGCCACTTCCAGAGCCGCACCTACGACGACGGGGAGGCCGCCCGCTTCTGCGAGCTGGGCCTCGCCCCGGAGGCCCCCTGGCACTGCCCGGAGGGATGCTCACGATACGAGACCGACATGGGGGTCGGGACCTTCACCACCGGTTCACTCGTCCGCCCCGCCGTCGAGGACGAACCCGAAGGCGACCCGGCCGAGATCGCCGCTCTGCTCGAGTCGGCCGACGAGGTGGTCAACTCGGCCGGCCCGGCGATCGTCGAGGAGGTCCAGCGGCAGCGGTCCACCCGGAGACGCTGGCGGTTCTGGCGCCGTGACGACGGCGACGACGGCGGGTTCGAACTGAGCTCCCGCTAGCTTGCGTCGCTCGAGGGCCGTCGTATCGACCGGCCTGGCTGCGCTGCTCCTCGCCGCTTGCGGTACCGGACCCGCCCGTCGGGCCCCGGACAGCACCTCGGTGCCGCGAGCGACCACCTCCACCTCTACCGGCACCCCGAGCGCGACCGCCGGCTCCGCATCGGCCCCCTACGCCTGGTCACGGGCGCGCCTCCCGGCGCTCGGTGGTGGGCGGTCGGGGACGATCTCTGCGGTCCTGCCCCCGGCGGAGACCGGCGGGTACTGGTCGGTGGTGGGCACCCAGACCGCCGCCGACGGCGCGACCACCGCGACGATCTGGATCTCCCACGACGGGAGGCACTGGCAGCGCGAGGCGCTCCGCGGGACCGACGGGCGGGCGCTGGCCGCGGCCAGCGACGGCTCGGCGACCGTGGTGGTCGGGTCGGTCGGTACCGGCAGCTCGCAGCGGGCGGCGGTGTGGATGACCCCCCCGGGTGGGGGGACCCCGCAGCCGGTAGCCGACCAGGCCTCGCTGCAGGCGGGGGTAGGGTCGGCCTCGACGGCACCGGCGGGCGCCTCGGAGATGAACCTGGTCGCCGCCGGGACGATCGGGATCGTCGCCTCCGGATCGGTCGCCGGGCGCAGCGCCCTTTGGTACTCGAGCGACGGTTCGAACTGGTCCCAGGAGCCGAGCGCGGAGCGTCTCGTGGCCGACCGGCATGCCCGGCTCACCTCGCTCCTGGTCGACGCCGACGGCGCGTTGGCCACCGGGGTCGCCCGCGACGGCACCGAGGAGGCGGGGGTCGTGCTCGGCTCCTCCGACGGGATCCGCTGGCTCGCCGAGCCGGCGGGGGCCCTCTCCCCCCCGGGCGACCACGTCGTCACCGGCGTCACCTGGACCGGCCGGGAGCTGATCGCTGTCGGCGGGTCCCGCAGCTCCTCGTCGTGGTCCCCGACCGCATGGGTGTCCCCCGGTGTCGGGGCCTCCAGCGCCTCGGTCGAGGATTTCCCCTCCGGTTCGGGGGCCTTGCGGGCCGTCGCTGTCGACCCGACGGTGCCGAGCGGGGCCGACTCGATCGTCGCGGTCGGGGGGCCCGCCGGCCATCCGCAGGCATTCGAGTCCGCCGACGGCGAGACCTGGAAGCCGATGTCGATGCCGTCCCCGCCGGCCGCCGAGGGGCCGGCCACCGCGGACCTGGTCGCGACCTGGGGCGGCACCACCGTGGTCGCCGACAGCGAAGCTGGTCAACCTTTGGTGTGGGTGCACGCTTCGGCGGGGTGGGTGTCGGTCCCGCCGGCGGTCTTCGGCGGGTTGCGCCCGACCGCCGAGCCGGTGGCGGTGACCGGGACGGCGGGACGGTTGTGGCTCGCGGTCGACCTGGAACGCCCGTCGCGGTCACCGACGACAGTGGCGGTGATCCTCTACTCGACCGACGGGCGGCGCTGGTCGCAGGCCGCGGTGATCCCCGGCGCCCGCCTGACCGGGCTCGCCACCACCGGCGGCGGCCGCCTCGTCGCCATCGGAGCCGACCAGACCACCGGCCACGCAGCCGTCTGGACCTCGGCCGACGGGCGGTCGTGGGCCCTGACCTCGACGTTCGGCGCTGGCGCGTCAGCGACAGCGGTCACCTCCCTCGGTCGTGGCGCCAACGCTGTCGACGTCGCCGTAGGCACCGTCCCGCTCGCCGGGCGGGGCGCCGACGCCGCGGCGGCCTGGCGGCTGACCGGGTCCCCGACACCCGCCCCGCAGAGCCTCGAAGCCACCCCCACCGTCGACCCGGTCCAACCCCTGGGGATCTGCAGCTCGGCGTCGGTCACGACGAGAACCGGTTCGTCCACCTCGGGCCCCACCGGCACCGCCAGCTCCACCTCCGCCAGCTCCACCTCCGCGCCGAGCGCGACGGGGACCTCGGGGGCAGCTGGCAGCACCCCGGGGCTCGTCGCGGTCGGCTGGTCGACACGCACCGGGGCCCCACCGACGGCCACCCGCCGGCGGAGCACCACGACAACCATCCCGCTGGCCGGCAGCCCGGCGGGGACCGCCGGCCAGGAGAGCGACGGGACCGAGGCGACCGCCTGGTGGGAGACCGGCGCGCTGAGCTGGTCACGGGCGACGGTCTCACCCCTGACCGGGGTCGGCTCCGACGAGGAGATGCTCGGCTGCACCGCCACCGCCGGCGGGTTCGTGGCGTGGGGGCAGGCCCCCGGCGCCGGGGGGCCCCAACCAGCATTGTGGACCTCTGGTGACGGCCGGTCCTGGACCCGGGTCCTGCCCGCCGCCAGGGGCCACGCCACCCGGTCACCGACCGGCCCGGGCGGCCCCTGGAGCTCGCTGGCGGTGTCCGGCTCCGACTGGCTCGCCGTCGGCGGTAGCCCGCCGACGGATCTCGCCCTGGCGACCGACCCGTCCTGGTCGGTGACCGCCGCCGACCCGCTGGCGCCGAGGGCGACCACGACCGCCTACGGCTCGGGCGGGGTCTGGCTCTCCGAGGACTCCGGCGCCGACTGGCAGCTGCTCAGCTCCGACACCGCCCCCTGGTCGGGGTCGCAGCTGTCGACGACCGTCGCCGCCTGGGCCGGTCCGTCGCCGGTGGTCGCCGGGGACGCCGACGGGGCCCTCGCGATATGGGTGGGCACGCCATCGGCCGGGACCGGCTCGTCGGGCTGAGCGGGACCGGGTCCCGACCCGAGCGCGGGTGGGCGTGGGTGGGCGTTGGTAGCCTGGCTCGTGCCCGGCGCCGCCACCCCGCCGATCGAGCTGCTCGCTGCTGTCGGGTCAGCTCTGGACCCGGTGTCCCTGGAGCAGGCCTACGCTCACCGGCCAGGCGAGCTGCGCGCCAACTTCGCGGTGAGCCTGGACGGGGCGGTGGAGCTGGACGGCCACAGCGGGCCGCTCGGAGGCGACGCCGACCGGGAGCTGCTGACCACCTTGAGAGCCCTCGCCGACGTGGTCGTGGTAGGGGCGGGAACCGCTCGGGCCGAGGGGTACGGGCCGGTGTGGGTCAGCCAGGCACGCCGGGAGCGCAGGGCCGCCCGGGGCCAGGCGCCGCTGCCGACCCTCGCGGTGGTCACCAGGTCAGCGGACCTGGACCCGGGCGCACGGCTCTTCGGCGAGGCGCGCCCCGACCAGCCCGAGCCGCCCCGCCCGGTGGTGGTGACCTGCCTGGCGGCACCCGAATGGCGCCGCCAGCGGCTCGCGGAGGTCGCCGAGGTCCTGGTGGTCGGGGACGCCG
The DNA here is from genome assembly GCA_021796905.1 of Actinomycetes bacterium. GTDB lineage: Bacteria > Actinomycetota > Acidimicrobiia > Acidimicrobiales > Palsa-688 > JAKAQB01. The sequence continues at coordinate 1,170 of JAKABK010000129.1, read as the reverse complement.
AGGTCGACCTGCCGGGCGCCCTGGTGCGCCTGAGGGAACTAGCCGGCGGGCGGGTGCTCACCGAGGGCGGGCCCCGCCTGCTCGGGGACCTGGTCGGCGCCGGGCTCCTCGACGAGCTGTGCCTGACCCACAGCCCGCTGATCGCCGGTCCGGGACGGACCCGCCTCACCGACGGCTGGGTCACGCCCCCGGCGGGCGCGCTCCCCGAGCTGCGGCTCGCGGCGCTCCACGCCGGCGGCGGACAGCTGTTCGCCCGCTACCGGATCGGCACGGCCCGCCGGTGACCGTCGGGGAGCGCACCTCAGGCGCCCAGGGTCCTCTGCTGCGACCGCTGCGTGCAGCACCCCGGAAGCAGACGGCCCCGACGCTCAGAGTCGAGCGGTCCCTGTGGGTCAGCGCGGGGCCGCTGGTCGCGGGAGTCGACGAGGTCGGGCGGGGCGCCTGGGCCGGTCCGCTGGTCGTGGGGGCGGCGGTGCTGCCCCTCGACCGGAGGGTCTACGGGGTGCGGGACTCCAAGCTGCTCGGCGAGGCGGAACGGGAGCGTCTCTTCGACCGGGTCGCCGGCTGGTGCGAACCGTGGGCGACCGGCTCGGCCTCACCGGAGGAGTGCGACCGGCTCGGGATGGCCGAGGCGCAGCGCCTCGCTGCCCGGCGCTGCGTCGAGGCTCTCGGGGTGACCCCCGACGCCGTGCTGGTCGACGGGAACTGGGACTTCGTCGGGCTCGGCACCACCCGCCGGGTCGTGCGCGGCGACGCCGCCTGCCTGTCGATCGCCGCCGCTTCGATCCTCGCCAAGGTCACCCGGGACCGTCTCATGCGCTCGGAGTCGCACAACTACCCCGGTTTCGACTTCGACTCCAACAAGGGCTACCCCAGCCCCGTCCACCGCATGGCTCTCGCCGCCTACGGACCGACGCCCATCCACCGCCGATCCTGGGTGTTCATGGACCACCTGCCGTGGGGCCCGCCCGGCGGGCGGGTCAGGACCGCCGGAGGGTAGATCCCCGGTCGGGAACCTGGGCGGCCGGGTCAGCGGGCTCGGCCAGCAACGCCTCCCCGCTGCGTCCCCCGCCCACCCACGCCGGGTCGAGGCCGGGGGCGGTGACGGTCACCTCCGGCCCGTCCCCGGCGACCTCCCAGAGCAGCGCCGGGCGGTCCAGGTGCCAGCGC
>JAKABK010000128.1 GCA_021796905.1 Actinomycetes bacterium | reverse complement strand
GCGCTGGGGGTGATGTCGGCCGCGGCGTTCGTGCGGGGCGAACCGTTCCTGGCCCTGGTCGGCCTGGTCGGCCCGGTGGTCGTCGTCGCGGATCGTCTGGCGGGGAGCCACCGTTCCCGGGGGGCTGGGGGGTGAGCAAGGACCCTCCGGCTGGGCCGAGTGCGGTGACCGAGGACTACCTGAAGGCCATCGTCGCGATCGAGGAACGTGACGGGGCGCCGACCGGCGTGACCGAGCTCGCCCGTCGCCTCGGGCTCAGCGTCTCGGCGGTGTCGGGGATGATCAGGCGTCTGGACGAGGCCGGACTGGTCCTTCATCGCCGCTACGGGCGGTTCGTGCTGACGCCGGAGGGGCGCCGGGCTGCTCTCGGGGTCATCCGGCGCCACCGGCTGATCGAGGCCTACCTCGTCTCGGAGCTGGGTTTCGGCTGGGACGACGTCCACGAGGAGGCCGAGGTGCTCGAGCACGTGGTCTCCGAGAGGCTCCTAGAGGCGATGGCCGAGCGCTTGGGGCACCCGAGCCACGACCCGCACGGAGATCCGATCCCCGACGCGGACGGGACCTTGCCGGTCGAGCAGACCCGGCCGCTCAGCTCCCTGGCGGCGGGCAGCACCGGCCGGCTCGTCCGGGTCCTCGACGCTCCCGGGGACCTGCTGCGTTGGTTGACGGCCGAGGGAGTCGCTCTCGGCGACACCATCCGGGTCGTCGGTTGGGATCCCTCGGGCACGCTCGCGGTGCGGCTCTCCGGGCCCGACCGGGAGCTGCGCCTCGGTCCCGACGTGGCGCCGCTTCTCCGTGTGGTCCCGCCCGTCGATCGGGGCGACGAGCCGGCCGGGCACGGCCGCAGGGGCGACCGGGGCCCGGTCGGCTCGCCGGGTCCGGCGGTTCGGCGGTGACCACCGGGCGTTCCGGAGGTGCGCCCGGGAGCCGGCTGGAGCTGGACGCTCCCCGGGGCGAGGTCCCCCCGACCGAGGTCCGCGCCGCCGACTGGCGGCGACGATGGTGGGTCCTGGTCGCTGTGCTCGGACCGGGGGTGCTCGCCATGGTCGGCGAGAACGACGGTCCCTCGATGATCTCCTACGCCGCGACCGGGCGGGCCTACGGGGTCGGGCTGTTCCTCCCGTTCATCCTCGTCACCTTCGCGGTGGCAGGGGTGTGCCAGGAGATGTGCATGCGTGTCGGAGCGGTGACCCGTCGTGGTTTCGGCGAGCTGGTCTACCAGCGTTACGGGCGTCTGTGGGGAGCGATGGCGGCGGGTGACCTGGTGGTGAGCAACTTCGTCACCCTGGTCGCCGAGTTCATAGCTCTGCGGGTCGGCCTGGGTTACTTCGGTGTCGGCGCCCCGGTCTCGGTCCTGCTGGGCTCGGGCCTGGTGGTCGCCGGCTCCGCTGGTCAACGGTACCGGCGCTGGGAGCGTCGAGCGCTGGTCCTGGCGGTGTTCAACCTGCTGTTCGTGGCGGCAGCGGTAGCGGCCGGGTCGACCCTCGAAGACCTCGGCCGTTCCTTCGCCACCACCTCCCCACTGGGGTCGCCGAAAGGTCAGCTGCTCTTGCTGGTCGCTTCCACGATCGGTGCGACGGTCACCCCGTGGATGGTCTTCTTCCAGCAGAGCGCGGTCGTGGACAAGGGGTTCGGCCGGGCCGACATCGGTCGTGGTCGGCTCGACCTGGCGATCGGGGCGGCAGTTGCCGCCGTGTGCGCGGGCGGCGCCTACCTCGCTGCGGCCGCCTCTCGGGGTGGCACGGGTCCGATCGCCGACCTGGTGGCCCCGGTGGCTCGCCCCCTGTTCGCTCTCGGCCTGGTCGAGGCGGGGGGACTGGCGATCCTCACCATCTCGGCCAGCGGTGCGTACGCGGTGGGTGAGTGCCTCGGGGTGCCGCACAGCTTCGACGCGCCGATGCGCAGGGCTCGGCTGTTCTACGGGACCGATCTGGTCGTGCCGGTGCTGGCGGGGGTGGTCTCGGTCCTTCCGGGGCTACCGCTGCTCGAGGTCGTGATCGACGCCAACGTCCTGGCGACGGTGCTGCTCCCGGTCACCTTGGTGTTCCTGGTGCTGCTGGCCAACGACCGCTACCTGATGGCGGAGGCGGCCAACAGCCCTCGGGCCAACCTGTTGGCGGCAACAGTCGTGGTGCTCGTGATCGTCGCCGGTAGTGCCGCCGCCATCCAGGGGCTGCTCTCGGCGGTCCGCACATGAGCGGGAGCGGACCGCCGGGTTGGGACGAGCATCCGACCCCTCTCCCGCGGGCAGAGCCGGGCCGGGCAACGGTGATCCTCCTGTGGAGCCTGCGCGCCCTGGTCGTCGTGCTGTCGGTGGTCGTGGGACTGACTTTCGCTCTAGGGCACGGCCGGGGCGGCCACCTACCCTGAGCCCGAGGCCGCCTGCGCGTGGGGTAGGACGATCCCGTAGGCGCGGATCTTGCGGTAGATCGTGGCGCGGGAGATGCCGAGGCGCTCTGCCGCCCGGGCCTTGTCCCCGCCGGCGTCGAGGAGGGCAGCGGCGATCATGTCCCGCTCCACCGCTTCCAAACCGGTCAGGACCTTCCGGCTCGTGCAGTGCACCGACGGCGGGAGGTCCTCGGAGTGGATCGGCCCGGCAGGGTGCCGGCGCAGGGCGGCGATCAGCGCTTGCTCCAGCTCGGCGACGTTCCCCGGCCAGGGGTGGCGCAGCAGGGAGCTCAGAGCGCCTGCGTCGAGCGTGGTGTGCGGGTTCCTCGACAGCCGACCGAGCAGGACTTCGACCAGCTCACGGACGTCCTCGATGTGGTGGCGCAGCGGTGGCGCGGTGACCACCCGGTCGAAGTGCCGGCTCACGGTGTCGGTCAGCGGTTCGACGGTGTCGGCGCTCTGACGCCATGTCGCTGCGAGCCAGACGGCCGATCGTGGCAGCGAGAGGGCTTCCCGCAACACCTGCTCGGAGGCGTCGGTGTCGAGGGCGTCGAGGTGCCGGAGGACCACGCTTCCCGAGGGCAGCGCCCGTGGATCCAGGCGTTCGATCGCCTCCTCGGCAGTGGACGTGTCGAGGTCGACGACGGTCAGCGGTTGTCCTGGCCGCCACGACCGGTGGGCGGCGGCGACGAGTGCCGCCTTGCCGGTACCGCGCTCGCCGGTGACCAGCAGGCGTTCGCCGGTACGGCAGCTCGAGTCGACCTGGGACCAGGTGGCCAGCCACGTGGCGCTCGTCCCGGCGAGCTCGGATCGACGAGCCGAGGTGTGGCGGAGCGTCTCGCGGCGACGCCCGGTCTCGTGAGCCGGTCCGAGCTCGAGGACGACTCCGTCGGAGCCGGCCACGGACCTCACGTGCACGCCGGTCGCCTCCCCGTTGGAGAGCAGGACCTCGCAGTGCGTTCGACCGCTGCGGGCGAGGTCGGTTGCACGGTCGCTCAACACGGCGTGGTCGTTGCGGTCGAGCAGTGCAGCGGCCGCCGCGTTGGTCATCACCAGGTCCCCGCTGATCGCCACCACCGGCCGGCTGGCCTGGCGACTGGCGGTGAGAAAAGCCCGGAGCAGTGCCCGCTCGGCGCTGCTCACGTGGTCGAGGATCCCGTCGACCACGTCGGAAGCCGCCTCGGTGGCGAGCAGGGTCATGAGCGGGGTGGCGTCAGCCGCCCGGCAGGTGAGGTCGATCACCCCCTCGAGCCGGCCGGTCACGGGGTGGACGATCGGCGCGCCGGCGCACGACACTCCTGCAAGGGGACGCGCGAAGTGCTCGGGGCCGGCGACGAAGAACGGCGCACGGCTCTCGATCGCCGACCCGATGCCGTTGGTGCCGACGTGCTCCTCGGAGTAGCTGAACCCCGGAGCGAGGTGGATCCGGTCGAGATGGCGGACCAGCGACGGGTCACTGGCCCTGCGCTCTAGGATCCGCCCCCGGGCGTCGGTGAGGAGGACGCTCATCGCCGTCCCCGACAGGGCCTCGTCGAGACGGTCGATCACCGGGAGCGCCGCCCGCGTCAAGAGGCTGTCATCGTCGAGATCTGGAGCGTAGGGGGGGTCGAGGGCATCGGGCGGCACCCCCCAGAGCTTTGACCGTCGCCACGAGGACAGGATCCGGTCCCGGACCGCGTCCGGCGAGGGGTCCCGACCTGAGACGACCAGCTCCTTGGCCAGCTCGAGGCCCCGCCTACGGGGTGGACTCACCGCACTGCTACCCATCAACGACCCCCAGTCGTCGCCCCCGGTGCTCCGGAGTGGGCCCGAGGCTAGCGCGCCTGGCTGTGACGGTCATCTCACATTGACACGCCGACGGGGCCGGGCGGGGTCCAAGATCGGCCTCACCGAAGTTGAACTGACCGAAGCTGCCCTCCTCGGGCAGCCCAGAGATCGGGGGACCGTATGAGCAGACAGAGCCTGAGCAAGGCGCACGAGAAGATCAAGGAGCTCTCCTGGGAGCCGACCTTCGCCACGCCGGCGAAGAAGTACGTGACCGACTACACATTCGAGCATGCACCGAAGAAGGACCCACTGAAGCAGGTGCTGCGTTCCTACTTCCCGATGGAGGAGGAGAAGGACCAGCGGGTGTTCGGGGCGATGGACGGTGCCATCCGCGGCAACATGTTCCGTCAGGTGCAGGAGCGATGGATGGAGTGGCAGAAGCTCTTCTTGTCCATCATCCCGTTCCCCGAGATCTCTGCGGCTCGGGCCATGCCGCTCGCCATCAGCGCGGTGCCCAACCCGGAGATCCACAACGGGCTCGCAGTCCAGATGATCGACGAGGTCCGCCACTCGACCATCCAGCAGAACCTCAAGCGGCTCTACATGAACCACTACATCGACCCTGCGGGATTCGACGGGTCGCTGCGGTTCTTCCACAGCGACTACTGCGGCACGATCGGCCGGCAGTTCGGGGAGGGGTTCATCACCGGCGACGCGATCACGGCGGCCAACATCTATCTCACGATCGTGGCCGAGACCGCGTTCACCAACACCTTGTTCGTGGCCATGCCGGCCGAGGCCGCCGCCAACGGGGACTACCTACTCCCGACGGTTTTCCACTCGGTGCAGTCCGACGAGTCCCGTCACATCAGCAACGGGTACTCGATCCTGCTCATGGCCCTCGCCGACGAAGCGAACCGCAAGCTGCTCGAGCGGGACCTGCGCTACGCCTGGTGGAACAACCACCGTGTGGTCGACGCAGCGATCGGCACCTTCATCGAGTACGGGACGAAGGACCGCCGCAAGGACCGGGAGAGCTACGCCGAGATGTGGCGGCGCTGGATCTACGACGACTACTACCGCAGCTACTTGGTGCCGCTCGAGAAGTACGGGCTGGTGATCCCCCACGACTTGGTGGAGGAGGCTTGGAACCAGATCTGGAACAAGGGTTATGTCCACGAGGTCGCGCAGTTCTTCGCCACCGGCTGGGAGGTCAACTACTGGCGGATCGACCCGATGACCGACGAGGACTTCGAGTGGTTCGAGCACAAGTACCCCGGCTGGTACAACAAGTACGGGAAGTGGTGGGAGAACTACAACCGCCTCCGGTACCCGGGTGCTGACCACGGGCCGATCGCCTTCGAGGACGTCGACTACCAGTACCCGCACCGCTGCTGGACCTGCATGGTCCCCTGCTTGGTCCGTGAGGACATGGTGATGGACGAGGTCGACGGCCAGGTCCGGACCTACTGCTCCGAGCCGTGCTGGTGGACCGACAAGCACGCCTTCCGGCCCGAGTACGAAGGCCGGCCGACACCGTCGATGGGTCGGTTGTCCGGTCAGCGGGAGTGGGAGACGCTCTACCACAACTGGGACCTGGCGGACATCTGCGAGGACATGGGCATCGTCCGCGATGACGGCAAGACCCTCATTCCCCAACCGCACCTGGATCTCGAGGACCCGAAGAAGCTGTGGACCCTCGATGACTTCCGCGGTCACCCCTTCCCCTCGCCGAACGTGACGCTCAACGCGATGAGCGTCGAGGAGCGCGAAGCGATGGCCGCGGACTACCGCCAGGGTGGACCGGCCGGGCGGCCGAAGGAGTCCGCGGAAGAGTTCCGCCGGACGGTGCTGAAGACCGGC
>JAKABK010000127.1 GCA_021796905.1 Actinomycetes bacterium | reverse complement strand
GGTGCCGGCCCGGCCGTTCCCGGCGACGTGGCGACGGGACCGGTGGGCTCGGCGGAGATGGCCGGCGCCAGCGCCTGACGGCCGGGGCGGTAGGGACCGGGGGTCCGCCAGCACTCCTCGGGCGGCCGCAGGCCCGATCCGCTCCGGCGTCGGGGCGGAAGGTCCAGCGGCCGTCCGGGTGGCCGCTCACGGGTGGGTCCCAGCCCTCCGGGCACAGCGTGGAGCGCTCGGCGGGCACGGGGGCGGCGGGCCCCGCTTCAGTCCTGGTGGGCAGCCGCCTTCGTGCCCCACGCCTGGAACAGGACCGCAGTGGTCCATGTCGGCACCATCCGCGCCTCGGTCCTGGACCCGCTGAGCCAGGTGAGGGTGTCACGGACCGACGGCCGGATCCCTCTCATCTGCAGGGCGACCCCGTGCTCCCAAGCGAGCGCCAGGAGCCGCGCTCGGTCGACGAACAGCCCGGGATCGTGGAGGCCGGGCGGGGCGCTACCGGGCACACGCTCGCCGATCCGGACCGCGATCAGCGTCGCCAGGCGGGTGGCGGCGATCGTGTCGATGACCAGCCTTCCACCCGGTTCCAGTACCCGGCAGGCTTCGGAGACCACCGGGTCGAGGTCGACCACGTGCTCGAGGATCTCGCCGGCACAGACCACCTGGGCGCAGCCCGACGCCAGGGGGAGCGACCCGACATCGGCGCGTACGGCGCGGACGGCGTGCGACGAGGCCACGGCGAGGGCCGACCTGGTCAGATCGACACCGACGTGGCGGTAACCGAGACGGGCGGCGTGGGGCGCCAACAACCCGCCCCCACAACCCAGGTCCACCAGCAGCGCCCCTGGTCGGGACGCCGGCCCGGCCAGCTCCGCCCGGGCCGAAGCAAGCCAGTGCAGCATGGCGAGCGGTCCCCTCGGGTCCCACCATGCGCCGGCGAGGTCGTCGTACTGGCCGGGGTCGTTACGTGGACGGCCGGCGGGCGTCGGTCTCGGCGTCGGGCGGGGCACACCACCACCAAACCACTTCCGGGGAGGCGCGACCCGGCTCCGAGGACCAGATGGACGACCGACAGCGCTGTGCCCACCGGGCACCGCCGGCGCCTCGCCCGCTTCCTCGACGAGGAGCGACGCCAGCCGGGCGGGCCGCTCGCGCTGGGCGCCGGTCGCCGGTAGGGTCGAAGGGGTGGGCGGACCGTCGGCGAGGGGCGCCGCCGGCATCCTCGCACGGGCTTGCCACCCGGAGCCGACGGTTGCGGTCACGGCAATGGCTACAGCGCTCGCCGCCGGCACCGGTAGGAACCCGGGCGGGGTGGCAGCCGCCGGCCTCGCAGTCCTAGCGGGTCAGCTGTCGGTCGGGTGGCACAACGATTGGTTCGACGCCGAGCGGGACCGCCGGGCAGGCCGGGGCGACAAGCCCCTGGTCGGCGACGCCGGCAGCCGGGTCGGCGACGCCGATGGGAGCCGGCGGATCGTCGGGATCGCGGCCGGTGCCGCCCTCGTCGTGTGTGTCCCGCTCTCGCTCCTCTCGGGACTGGGGGCGGCGGCAGCACACCTGGTCGCCGTGGCAGTCGCCTGGGGCTACAACGCCGGTCTCAAGTCGACCTGGTGGTCCTGGGTGCCGTACGCGGTGAGCTTCGCGCTGCTGGTCGCGTTCGTGACCCTTGGAGGACCCGACCGGAGCTGGCCGGCGTGGTGGGCGTTGGCCGCTGGAGCCCTGCTCGGGGTGGGCGCCCACCTGGTCAACGCAGTCCCCGACCTGGCCGCCGATGCTGCTACCGGCGTGCACGGCCTACCCCAACACCTCGGCCGCCAACGCAGTGTCGCCGGCGGGATCGCCCTGCTGGTGCTCGCATCGATCGTGGTCTCCGCCGGGTCCGGGAGCCCGGCGTGGCTGGTGGCTTCGGCACCCGCGGCAGCAGTCGTTGCGGTCGTCGTGGTCGCCGCCGCCGGCGGGCGAGCAGCGCTGTTCCGCTCCGCCCTGGTGGTTGCGACCCTCGACGTGGCGTTCCTCGTGCTGCGGGGGCACACCCTCTGACCGGGGAGGTTCGGGGGCCACGCCTCCCGAACCCCGATCGCCCGCTGCCGAGCTGCAGGTGACGTTCTTTCCCGACGCGGGTCCCGAGGGTCGGGTCACGCGCGGGGTACCGGCCGCGCCGGGGCCACCCGCCGCTGGCGCGCACCGCCTGGCAGCGGCATCGGTGCCGGTAGCTTCCCCACGTGCCCGACCTGTCGCCGCCGCTGTCGGGAGGTCGGCGCCTGGACCTGCCCGGCCGAGGTCGGACCTGGGTGTGGGACAGCGGGCCGCCGGCAAGCGACCCCGGCGCACCGACGGTGCTGTTGCTCCACGGCTGGACCACGACCGCGGCCCTCAACTGGTGCCGGTGCTTCCTGCCGCTCGCCCGCGCCTACCGCGTCGTGGCTCCCGACCACCGCGGGCACGGCAGGGGGATCCGGTCCCTGCGGCCTTTCACCCTCGAGGACTGCGCCGACGACGCCGCCAGCCTGCTCCGGGTGCTGCGCACCGGTCCGGCCGTGATCGTCGGCTACTCGATGGGCGGGCCGGTCGCCCAGCTGGTTTGGCGCCGCCACCCCGAGATGGTGCACGGCCTGGTGATGTGCGCGACCGCTGCGCACTTCGGCGGCAGTCCCCTGCCGCCCAGGGCCACACGAGCGATCGGCGTCGGGCTGTCGCTCGCCGTCGCTGCGATACCCGTGGAGGTCCGCGCGGAGGGCCTCCGGCGCCTGGGTCTGGCACGCGACACCTCGGAGCTGGCCCCGTGGGCGGTCGCCGAGACCGGGATCGGCGACCCCGCGGCCCTCGTGCAGGCCGGGGCTGCCCTGGCCGCCTTCGACTCCCGCGCTTGGATCGGCCGGGTCGACGTCCCCACCGCAGTGGTCGTGACCACTCACGACACGGTCGTGGCGCCCATCCGGCAACACGGCCTGGCGCGCTCGGTAGCCGGGGCCGCGAGCTTCACCGTCGACGCCGACCACCGCGCCTGCGTCGAGACCGCCGACTTCGTAGCGACGCTGCGCGCCGCGCTGGAGCTGGTCAGCCCCCGCCGCCCCTAGCGGCTACCACGGCCGCGCCGGACAGGTCGCGCTCGACTGCGCGCGCCGCGGCGACCACGGCAGCGCCGTACTTGCGCCCAGGTTGGCGGGAGGTGCGCTCGATCGGGCCCGACACCGAGACCGCTGCGGCCACCCGTCCGTCGACGACCACCGGGGCGCTCACCGAGGCAACGCCCTTCTCCCGTTCCTCCACGCTCGCCACCCAGCCTCCGGGGTGCACCGACGAGCCCGGCGCTAGGACCTTGCCTGCTGAGCCCTTGTCCATCGGGAGCGACGCCCCGACCGCCACGATCGTCCGCAGCCCGTGTGGCGACTCTAGGGACAGCACGCAGATCCGACGGTCGCCGGCGGGGACGTACAGCTGGGTGCTCTCGCCGGTCCGGTCACGCAGCTCGGCGAGCGCCGGGGCGGCGGCCTCCGCCAGGCTCTTCGCGCCTCGGCCGGCCTCCCGGCCGAGGCTGACCAGGCGCGGCCCGAGCACGAAACGCCCGAGGGCGTCCCGGTCCACGAGGCCGTGGCGCTCGAGAGCGAGCGCGAGGCGGTGAGTCGTCGCCCTCGGCATCGCGGTTGCCGCGGCCAGCGCTGCCAGCGAGCGGGGCTCGACGAGCAGGGCGTCGAAGATGGCGACGGTCTTGTCGACGACCCCGACCCCACTGCTGGTCACGTCTAGACTCCCTCCCACAGATCGAGACTTTATCCCGGATCGTGGGAGGGTGAGCCGTGGTGGACCGGATCGTGAGGACATGGCCGTGACCGGTGGCAGGACGCTCGCGCAGAAGGTTTGGGATCGCCACGTCGTGCATGCCGGCGCAGGCGAGCCGGACCTGCTCTACATCGACCTCCACCTCTTGCACGAGGTCACCTCGCCCCAGGCCTTCGAAGGGCTGCGCTTAGCCGGTCGCCGGGTGCGCCGGGCGGACCTAACGGTGGCCACCGCCGATCACAACGTACCGACCACCCCCGGCCCGGTCGAGGACGCCGTCTCGGCCCAGCAGCTCGACGTGCTCGCACGCAACTGCGCCGAGCACGGGATCCGGGCGTTCCCCCGGGGAGACCCTCGCCAGGGGATCGTCCATGTGATCGGACCCGAGCAGGGCCTCACCCAGCCGGGCATGACGATCGTCTGCGGCGACTCGCACACCTCCACCCACGGGGCCTTCGGGGCCCTGGCGTTCGGGATCGGCACGAGCGAGGTCGAGCACGTGCTCGCCACCCAGACGCTCCCCCAGCAGCGGGCCAAGACGATGGCCGTCGTCGTCGACGGCGAGCTGCCCGCAGGGGTCACCGCGAAGGACCTGGCGCTGGCCGTCATCGGCCGGATCGGGACCGGAGGCGGGATCGGCCACGTCATCGAGTACCGCGGAGCGGCGGTGCGCAGCCTGTCGATGGAGGGGCGCATGACCGTCTGCAACATGTCGATCGAGGCGGGTGCCAGGGCAGGGATGGTCGCCCCCGACGACACGACCTTCGCCTATCTGGAGGGTCGCCCCCACGCGCCGAGGGGACGGGACTGGGAGCGGGCTCTCGAGGACTGGAGGAGCCTGCCGACCGACGAGGACGCCACATTCGACCGCAGCGTCGAGATCGACGCCGCGACCCTCTCTCCCCAGGTCACCTGGGGAACCAACCCGGGCCAGGTCGTGGCCCTCGACGGCGTGATCCCCGACCCGGGCTCGTTGCCCGACGCCGGCGCCGTCGAGAGCGCCCGGCGGGCGCTCTCCTACATGGGCCTCACCGCCGGCACCGCAATGCGCGACGTTCCGGTCGGCACCGTGTTCATCGGGTCGTGCACCAACTCGCGCATCGAGGACCTGCGGGCTGCGGCCGCCGTGCTCGAGGGCCGCAAGGTTGCCGCCGGCGTGCGGGCCCTGGCGGTGCCCGGCAGCGCGCCGGTCAAGGACCAGGCCGAGCGAGAGGGGCTCGACCGGGTGTTCATCGCCGCTGGCTTCGAGTGGCGGGAACCGGGGTGCTCGATGTGCCTGGCCATGAACCCCGACAAGCTCTCCCCCGGAGAGCGCTGCGCCTCGACCTCCAACCGCAACTTCGAGGGACGCCAGGGGCGGGGCGGCCGGACCCACCTGGTGTCACCCGCCGTAGCCGCCGCCACCGCCGTCGCTGGGCACTTCGCCGCCCCCGCCGACCTCGACCGACAGGAGATCTGATGCGGCCGGTCCACTCCGTCACGGGCACCGCTGTGCCCCTCGACCGCTCCGACGTCGACACCGACCAGATCATCCCGAGCGACTGGCTGAAGAAGGTCGAGCGCACCGGCTTCGGCCTCGGCTTGTTCGCCGAGTGGCGCGACGACCGCGACTTCGTGCTGAACCGCCCCGAGCACGCCGGAGCGACGATCCTCGTAGCCGGCCCGAACTTCGGTGTGGGCTCCTCGAGGGAGCACGCCGTATGGGCGTTGCAGGACTACGGGTTCCAAGCGGTCGTCTCGCCCCGCTTCGGCGACATCTTCCGGACCAACGCCACCAAGTCGGGGCTGGTGCCCGCAACCGTCGATGGCGACTTCGGCCGCCGGCTGCTCGACGCCGTGACCGCCGACGCGAGCCTGGTGGTGACCGTCGACGTCGAGCGCCTGGTGGTCTCCGTGCCGGCCGCCGACCTCGAGGGCAGTTTCTCGCTCGACGCGTTCACCCGACGCCGACTGCTCGAAGGGCTCGACGACGTCGAGCTGACGCTCTCCCACGCTGACGAGATCAACGCCTACGAGCACCGTCGGCCCGGCTGGCTGCCCACCGCCGCCGCCAGGGCAGCGAACGACCCGCCTGCCCCCTGATCCCGGGCGGCCGCCACTAGGCCAGGGGAGCCCCACCACTAGGGGGGCCCACCACTAGGGGAGACCCACCACTCGGGGGGGTCCGCCACTCCCAGCACCCCACCACTAGGGGAGGTCCACCACTTCGGCCTCCCGACCTGCAACGCTGCGGCGTGCCTCGATCGCATGTCCCCCTGCACGCCCGGTCGCG
>JAKABK010000126.1 GCA_021796905.1 Actinomycetes bacterium | reverse complement strand
GAGCACACCAGCTCCCGCACCTGCCGGGCGGGAGCCTCCCCGCAGAGGACCACCACCTCCCCCGATGCCCGCCCGTCGGCGGTGCCTCGCCGGCTGCGGACACCGTCGAGGACGCCTCGCAGCAGCGCCCTGCGCTGTGCGATGGAGGACCTGAGATATCGCTCCGGTATGCCCCCGCTGCCGCCGGCGGCACGCGACGTTACGAGACCGAAGCCGACCTGGTAAGGCTCTTCGGGGAGGTCCGCCTCGGGGAGATCGAGCGGGGCCGCAACCGGCAGGTACCACCGGGGGGAGCCGTCGGCGAGCTCTACACCCACCGAGAGCATCCGCGCCGTCGTGACCACCTCGGTCGGCGCGAGCGGGTCCCCACCCTGCGCATCCGTCACTTCCCACTGATGGTCGGCGTCGGCGACGATCATGCTCCCCTCGTCGAGCTCCAGGCGGTAGCAGCTGGAGCCCGTCCGGACCGGGGAACAGTACGTGACCCTGCATGGTCGGCCCTGATCATCGAGGACCTGGTCGCCGACACGGAGCGAACCCATCGTCGTCCACCCCGTAGGCGTCGGTACCGGGGTGTCGAGCGCCAACGCCTTGCCCATGGCCGGTCGCGCCCCGACGATCATCAGAGCCGACGGTTGCAACCCGGAGAGCTGCTCGTCGAGGTCCCGGAACCCGGTGGGAACCCCGGTTATCGGCTCCTGGCGGCTGTAGAGCGCCGACAACCGGTCGAGGCTCTCCTCGAGCAGCTCCCGCAACGGCTTCATCGTGTCGGTCACGCGCCGCTCAGCGATCTCGAAGACCAGCGACTCGGCGCGGTCGACGGCGGCGGCGACGTCCTCGGGCACGCTGTACCCGAGCTCAGCGATCGCGCCGGCGACGCCGATCAACCTCCGCAGCAGGGAGTGCTCCTCGACGATCCTCGCGTAGCGAGCCGCATTGCCCGTCGCTGGGGTGTCGGTCTGCAACGAGGTGAGAGTGGGCAGCCCCCCGATCGCATCGAGCAGCCCGGCCCGGGCGAGCACGTCGGAGACGGTCAGGGGGTCGGCGGGCTCACCCTGCGCGTAGAGCGTGGTGATCGCCTCGAAGATGTGACCGTGCGCCGGCTTGTAGAAGTCCTCCGAGCCGCATACCTCGACCGCCGAGGCGATGGCATCTCGTGACAGGAGCATGGCACCCAGCAGCGACTGCTCGGCCTGGAGGTTGTGGGGCGGGACCCGTTGGGATCCCTGGCGGCGGGTGTCTTCGATGGACTGGACCATGACAGTGGACCACCTTTGTCGGCGGGACCGGTGGATCACCAGGGGTACAACCCTGTTGATCCACCGCCAGGAACGGGCGCTCGACTGTGGAGCAGTCACCCGACCCTGTGGATGTCCCGGGGTTCTCGGGGGAGATGGGCCCGGCCCCTGGACCGGTGCCCATCTCCGAGGCTTCCCGGTCCGATCCGCAGGAACGACCCGAACCCAGTATATCGAACATACGTTCGCAAACGGGTGCTCCTGCCCCCGGCCGGGCTCCCACCCCCGGAGCGACCGGTCGGTGACGGTGCTACGGTTCTCGGGCTGCGCCCGGGAAGAGCCGACGGGCGTAGAGGACGGCACCTTCCCCGGTTCCGACGATGTCCGATCGACCACCGACGGTCGGGTCAGCGCCGGCCCGCCGTTCTCCACAACATGTGGACCGTCTGTGGACAGAGCCCGGTGGGAGGCGGAGGTAGCGAGTGAGTACAGCGCAGCAGTTGTGGACGAGCTGTACACAGAACCTCCGCAACCAGGTCACCGAGGCGACCTGGCAGCCGTGGTTCTCCGGCATCCGACCCTCCGACTTCGACGGGAACGTCCTGTCCCTGTCGGTCCCGAGCGCAGTGGTCCGCTCCCGGCTCGAGGAGCGTTACCTCCAGCTGATCGAGGGGTCGGCCTCCGACGCCGCCGGCCACCCGGTGCGCGTGGCGCTGCGCGTCGACGCCGCCCCCGACGACCACGCGCCCGACGACGGGGCCGAGCACCCCCGGGACCGGCCCCACGCAGCGTCGGAGGGTCCCCCCGCACCCCACCCGCACCCCGCTGCGGGTACCCCCGACCGAGCTGCCGACCTCCGCCCGGGGAACGACGGACCACGCTCCCAAACCCCGGTACCCGCCTCCGCCGAACCCGGCCGACCCGCTGCGGCCCGCGGGGCTGACCTGCCCTCGCTCAACCCGAGGTACGTCTTCGACGCCTTCGTCATCGGAGCTTCGAACCGCTTCGCCCACGCCGCGGCACAACGGGTCGCGGAGATGCCCGCCGCGTCCTACAACCCACTGTTCATCCACGGTGACTCCGGTCTCGGCAAGACCCACCTGCTGCACGCCATCGGCCACTACGTCATGGAGAACTTCTCCGGCAGGAGAGTGAGGTACGTCTCCACCGAGACATTCATGAACGACTTCGTCGACGCGATCCGCAACAGTTCACAATCGAGCTTCAAACGCCGGTACCGCGACTGCGACGTCCTGCTAGTCGACGACATCCAGTTCATGGAGGGAAAAGAGGGGCTCCAGGAGGAGTTCTTCCACACCTTCAACACCCTCTACGAGGGAGCACGGCAGATCGTGTTGTCCTCGGATCGCCATCCCCGCTCGATAGCGACCCTCGAGGACCGTCTCCGGAGCCGTTTCGAGTGGGGGCTGATCACCGACGTGCAGCCCCCCGAGCTCGAGACCCGCCTAGCGATCCTGCGCAAGAAGGCCGAGGGGGAGCCCACCCCGATACCAGACGAGGTCCTGGAGCTGATCGCGACCAACGTGCGGGACAACATCCGTGAGCTCGAGGGCGCGCTGACACGCGTCTCGGCCTTCGCCAGCCTCAACCGGGAGACCCTCACCAAGGAGACCGCTGAACGGGTCCTAGCGGACATCCTCGACGCGAGCCGGCCCCGGCAACTGACCCCGGCGATCATCCTCGCCGCGGTCTCCGACGCGTTCGGCTTCAGCGTCGACGAGCTCGTCGGCCCCAAGCGTCAACGTCCCCTGGTGAGAGCCCGCCAGATCGGCATGTACCTGTGCCGGGACCTCACCGACTACAGCTACCCGGCCATCGGCAGGGAGTTCGGCGGGCGGGACCACACCACGGTGATCCACGCGGTCGAGAAGATCACCAGCTTCATGAAGGAGGACCGGCTGACCTACGACCAGGTTACCGGGCTCCTCGCGACGCTGAGAGGCTCTTGAATGACACGGAAATGCCTCTTCGGGCGGTGGAGGGACCCGGGGAGGGGTTGTGTCGGGGACATGTCATTCCCGGGGACGAACCCGGCTCCGCCCACAACCGTTGCGCTACCCGCGCGCTCGGCTGTGGGAGGCTGGGGACGAACCCGGGACGGGAGAACCCGCTCCGACCAGCCCGAGCGCCGCTTCGTCCACAGTCCACAGGACCTGTTACCACGACTGGTACTGATCCATCTAGAAGAGCTGAAGTAGGAGCAACCACGGTGAAGCTGCGCTGTGAACGTGACGTCCTGGTCGAAGCCCTCTCCACTGCGGGGCGGGCGAGCGCCGGACGTGGGAACGCCATGACGGTCCTGACCGGAGTGAGGTTGGAGACCCGTGGAGCCTCGTTGGTCTGCACAGGCACCGACCTCGACCTGACGATCACCACAGAGGTCGCGGTGACCGGTCTCCACGACGGGGTGGTCGTGGCTCCGGGCCGGTTGATGACCGACATCGTCCGGGCGCTGGACCCCGGGG
Source organism: Actinomycetes bacterium (assembly GCA_021796905.1). Classification (GTDB taxonomy): domain Bacteria; phylum Actinomycetota; class Acidimicrobiia; order Acidimicrobiales; family Palsa-688; genus JAKAQB01. The sequence continues at coordinate 2,447 of JAKABK010000126.1, read as the reverse complement.
CGGTGACCGTCGAGGCCGACGACGAAGAGCTGCGGGTCACCTCGGGACGTTCGGTCTTCACCGTCCGGACCCATCCGATCGGGGAGTTCCCCCACCTCCCTGCCCCCAGCGGAGAATCGGTGACCATTCCCTCGGAGGGGTTGGCCGAGGCGCTCCGTCAAGTGGTGAGAGCCGCTTCCAACGAGGACGCGCGGCCGATCCTCACTGGTGTCCTGATGGCCGCAGAGGAGGGAGGTCTCCGCCTGGTTGCCACCGACTCGTACCGACTGGCTGTGCGGGACCTGAGCGGTGTGGGGATCCTGGCCCCCGACCAGAAGGTCCTGGTCCCGTCCCGGGCGTTGCAGGAGCTCGGTCGGCTCCTCCCGGGGTCGGGCGAGGTGTCGCTGCGCCTCGGTTCCCACGACGCCACCTTCGGGACCGGCCCGGTGCTGCTCACCACCCGTTTGATCGAAGGGGAGTTCCCGAACTACCGGCAGCTCGTGCCGCCCGCCTACCCGAACCAACTGGTAGTCGGTCGGGAAGCTCTCCTCGAGGCGGTGAGGCGTGTGAAGTTGCTCGCCAGGGACCCGGTCACCCCGGTGAGGATGTCGCTCAGCGCTGAAGGGATCCAGCTGTCGGTGATCACCCCCGACTGGGGACAGGCGACCGAGGACCTCGACGCCAAGTACGAAGGCGCCGAGATGACCGTCGCTTTCAACCCCGCGTACCTCGTGGACGGTATCGAGGCCGTGACCGGGGACGAGGTGGTCCTCTCGACCCTCGACTCGTTGAAGCCAGCGACCTTGAGGGCCGTCGAGGCCGGGGATTTCCTGTACCTGCTGATGCCGGTCCGGGTCTCCTAGAGACCTTCCCGTGCGGCTCGACCACTTGTGGCTCGCTGATTTCCGTAACTATTCATCGGCCGAGCTGGAGCCCGCCCCCGATGGTCTGACGGTGATCGTCGGGGCCAACGGGGAGGGCAAGACCAACCTCCTCGAGGCGGTCGGGTACCTCGCAACCCTGCGGTCTTTCCGGGGAGCCCCCGGAGAAGCCCTGGTCCGGACGGGAGCAGCCGCCGGGGTGGTCCGGGCCGAGGGGCACCGCGACGGACGGAGCCTGATGGTCGAGGCCGAACTGCGCGTCTCGGGCCGGGACAGGGTGCAGGTCAACCGCCAGCCGCTGAAGCGCTCCCGTGACCTCCTCGGAGCGTTCCAGGTGACCGTCTTCACTCCCGACGACCTCGAGTTGGTCAAGGGCGGTCCCACTGCCCGCCGCCGATATCTCGACGACCTGCTCGTCGCTCTCCACCCGCGCCACGACGCCACCCAGACCGAGCTGGACCGGATCCTCAGGCAGCGCAACGCTCTGCTGCGCCGAGCAGCCGGTCGGCTCGGTCCCGAGGTCGGCGCGACGCTCGAGGTCTGGGACACCAAGCTCGCCGCGACCGGTGAGGCGCTCGTGTCCGCGCGCAAGGGCCTCACCGCAGCGCTCGGTCCGCTGGTGTCGGCTGCCTACGCCGATCTCGCTACCGCAGCCCGCCTCCGTGGCGCGCCGGTCGAGGTGAGCCTCGAGTACGTCCCGAGCTGGGAAGGTCCCCTCGCGGAAGCTCTCGCTCGGGCCCGTGCGGAGGATCTGCGGCGCGCCGTGAGCACCGTCGGACCCCACCGCGACGACCTGTCGTGTCGGATCGCGGGTCTGCCCTCGAGGACCCACGCCTCCCAGGGTGAGCAACGCTGCCTCGCCCTCGCCCTGCGCCTCGGGGGCCACCACCTGGTCGCGGACCGGATCGGGTCGGCGCCGGTGCTGTTGCTCGACGACGTCTTCTCCGAGCTGGACCCGGAACGCAGCTCGGCTCTGCTCGACGCCCTCCCGAACGCTCAGGCGTTGCTCACCACCGCGTCGGCCCCCCCGCCCGGGGCGAGTCCCGACCTCCTGGTGAAGGTGGCGGCCGGAAGGTTGACCAGGTGACCTGGAAGCCGTTGGTCCCCCCCCGCCACGAGCGCGAACCGCGTCCGGTGCTGGCCTCGTTGGGCCGGGTCGCCGACCGTCTCGGTCTCGGGTCCCCGACAGCTCTCGGAGCGGTGTTCACCCGGTGGGAGGAGATCGTCGGTCCTGACGTCGCGGCCCATGCCCGTCCGAGTACCCTGCGGGGAGGAGTGCTCACCATCGTCGTCGACCAACCGACCTGGGCGGCGAGCCTCCGCCTGCTGGCGGCCGACCTGCTCGCCCGGGTGGCGCAGGAGTCCGGCGAACCGGTCGGCGAGCTGGTCGTGCGGGTATCGGGGGAGCGGCCACCCCGCCAGCGCTGAACGCGCCACCCTCTCTGGTAGGATGCAGACGTTGCGTTTCGGGCGCTGACCTGGACCTCTTCGGGCGGGAGCAGGTGCCGGGACCACACTTCGCCCCCGAGCCGAGAGGTCGCGCCAATGGCCCTGCAAACGAGTGTCGAGACCACGAATGGGTCCACC
>JAKABK010000125.1 GCA_021796905.1 Actinomycetes bacterium | reverse complement strand
GAAGCCTGCGACGACCTCGTCGCCCTCGATCCCACCCGGGAGGTGACCCTCGACGCGCCCGAACCGGTCGTGGTCTGCGGTGACCCCGAGCAGCTCCGCCGGGCGGTCACCAACCTCACCACCAACGCGGCCCGCCACACCCCTGCCGGCACCCCGGTCTCGGTGAGGGTCCGCTCGACCGGGACCGTGGCGTCCCTGTCGGTGGAGGACCGGGGACCGGGCCTCACCGCAGACGGCCTCGACCACGCCTTCGACCGTTTCTGGCAGGCCGACACCGCCCGCTCCGCCGGAGGGACCGGGCTCGGCCTCTCCGTGGTCGCCGCGGTCGCCGCCGGCCACGGCGGTGAAGCGACCGCAGCCAACCGGGCGGGCGGCGGGGCGGTCTTCAGCCTCCGGGTCCCGTTGTCCGGGTAGGGGACCGGCCGGGGGCGCCTTGTGCGCTGCCCGCCAGCGATCCATGCTCCTCGCGGTCCGATCGAGGACCGGTCCGATCGAGGAGAGGAGGCGCCCGGCTCCGTGCCCGGCATGGGTGGTGGTGGGTCGGCGGTCTCGGACCCGGCGGTGGTGGCAGCGTTCCACGCCGCCCTCCGGGACCAGGCGGCGCTCGCCTTGGTGCTCGCCGCTGCCTGCGTGCTGCTATGGCGGCCGCTCGCCCGTCGCCGGCGCCGGACGGGTCGGCGGCCGACCCCGGCCGCGGCCCCCGCCGAGCCCGCCGCCCGGAGGCTGCTGCGCCTCGGCTTCGGTGCCCTCTGGGTCGCCGACGGCCTGTTGCAGACCAAGCCGGAGATGGCTCTCGGCCTCCCCCGCCACGTGGTGGCGCCCGCCGAGGTCGGCACCCCGGGGTGGGTGCATGCCCTGATCTCACCGGCCCTCGCCTCGTGGAGCGCACACCCGGTCGCGGCGGCGACTTCGGTGGTGTGGGTCCAGCTCGCCCTCGGCGCGGCCCTTCTCCTCGCTCCCCGCTGGCGGCCGTCGCGGACCGCCGGCGCGCTGAGCGCAGCCTGGGCGGCGGTGGTCTGGGTCTTCGGAGAGGCCTTCGGTGGGCTGCTCGGCACCGGAGGGTCGTGGCTGTTCGGGATGCCCGGAGCCGCCGCGCTGTACCTGGCAGCCGGAGTGACCCTCGCCCTCCCGGCCCGCTCCTGGCGGGGACCCCGCCTCGCTCGGGTCACGTGCCTCGCGCTCGGGACCTACTTCGCATCGGTCGCGGTCGCCCAGGCCTGGCCGGGCCGTCGCTTCTGGACGGGGGGACCCGACGGTCGGCTCCCCGCGATGCTCCACTCGATGGCCCTCACCCCCCAACCCCGACCGCTCTCCTCGCTCATCCGGGCCGCCGCCGGTTTCGCCTCCGCCCACGGGGCGCTCACCAACCTCGTCGCGGTCGTCGGGCTCGGCGTCGTCGCCTCCGGGCTGCTGGTCGCCGGCGCCAGCCGACGCGGGTCGCACCGGGCGCTGCTGGTCGCCACGGTAGTCGGCGAGGTGCTGTGCCTGGCCACCTGGGTCGTGGTCCAAGACCTCGGGTTCCTCGGCGCCACCGGGACGGACCCGAGCTCGATGCCGCCGACGGCCGTGGTGCTGCTCGCCGTCGCCCTCGCCCGGAGGACCTCCGGGCCTCCGGGCGGGCAGCCGCGCAGGGAGCCGACCGCCGGGCTCGTCTGCTAGGCATTCGCGGATGCGCATGCTGGTGACAGGAGCGGCGGGCTTCATCGGGGCCAAGGTCGCCGCGGAGCTGCTCGACCGGGGTCACGAGGTCGTCGCGATCGACAACTTCGACACGACCTACTCGGCGGAGCTGAAGCGCCAGCGGGCCGAACGGCTCCGGGCCCGTGACGGTTTCCGCCTCGTGACCGGCGACATCCGTGACGAGACCGCCGTCCGATCGATGTTCGACCCCCTACCCGAGGTTGTCGTGCACCTCGCCGCGCAGGGCGGGCTGCGCAAGTCGATGGACGAGCCGGCGGTCTTCATCTCCGCCAACGTCTCGGGGTTCGGCAACGTGATCAAAGCGACCGTCGACGCCGGCGTCGGGAGCCTGGTGTACGCCTCGTCGGGCGCGGTCTACGGGGGCACACCGGGGCTGCCCTTCGAGGAGCACGACGCCGCCGCGTTCCCGCTGTCGCTCTACGGGGCCACCAAACGCTGCGACGAGCTGCTCGCCTTCACCTACGCCCACGGCGCCGGGTTGCGCTGCACGGGGCTGCGCTTCTCCACCGTCTACGGCACCGACGGACGCCCCGACATGGCGATGTACACCTTCGCCCGCCTCATCTCGCAGGGCCAACCGATCCGGGTCCACGGCCACGGCCAGATGGTCCGGGACTTCCTCTGGGGCGACGACGCCGCCCACGCCGTCGTGCTCGCCGCCGAGGACCGCAGCGGATTCGGCACCACCCCGGCCGCTGGCGGCCCGAGGCAGGAGGTCTCGTCAGCGCCCTGGAGGGTCCTCAACGTCGCCACCGGACGACAGGTCGGGCTCATGGAGATGGTCCGCCTGGTGGAGACCGCCGTCGGGCGTCGCGCCGAGCTCGAAATGGTCGACGCCCTGGCGGCCGAGGTCCGGGAGAACCGGATGGACGTCTCGGCCCTCGGCACCACGCTCGGCTTCGTACCGTCGGTCCAGGTCGAAGAGGGCATCCCCCAGGCGGTCCGCTGGTACCTGTCCTACCTGGGGGCCGCTACCAGCTGAGCCCCGGCGGCCGACCGATCCGACCGGAGCCTCCGGGGCGGGAGAGCCTCGGGGTAGTCTCGGGGGCCAGGAAGGAGGCCGACGACATGGCCGACACCCGCCCTCCGCTGCCGCCGTTCACGCTCGAAGCAGCGCTCCAGAAGGTGCAGGGCGCCGAGGACGCCTGGAACACCCGCGACCCGGAGCGGGTCGCTCTCGCCTACAGCGAGGACTCGGTGTGGCGCAACCGGGACACGTTCCTGACCGGCCGGGCGGAGATCGTCGCTTTCCTCCGCTCCAAGTGGGCCAGGGAGCTCGACTACGCACTGCGCAAGAACCTCTGGGCCTTCGGGGACGACCGGATCGCGGTGCGTTTCCAGTACGAGTGCCACGACCGGGAAGGGCAGTGGTGGCGCAGCTACGGCAACGAACTGTGGGAGTTCGACGACCGCGGGTTGATGCGCCGACGGGAGGCGAGCATCAACGACGTCCGGATCGACGCGTCGGAACGGCGCATCTTCGGACCCCGCCCCGAAACGGAGAGGACCGTCCAGATCCCGCTGCGCTGACGGGCGGTTCAACCGGCCGGGTCGGGCCCACCGGCGGTGACACAGCCCGGTAGGTGACCGTCGATCGCCCCGCACCCGGCGCACACCAGGTGTGCCCAGCAGGCCGGGTCCCCCCCAGAGCCGGGCGGCTCACCGGTGTCGGGATGCTCGCCAGCGGGCGCGCCCGACGGCTCAGGACCCGACACCGGCGGGCTCGTGGTCGGGCTGACGTCGGAGCCCGAGGCGGCATCCGGCCTTGCGTGGATCCCTCGTGGAGAGCCCCTCCACCTCGAGGCCCCCGAGCCCCTCGACGAGACCCTCGGCGATCCCGAGGTGCAGCTGGCAGACCGTCGCCGGATCAGCCGCCGCAACCGCTGCGAACGGGCAGCGACGGAAGACCAGCTCCACCTTGCCCCGCCGCTCGACGCGGGCGGGACGGAACCCGCGCCGGCCGATCTCGTCCTCGAGCAGGTCGAGGCTGTCACCGGCGCCGGCGCGCTCCGCCCCGATCCGATGGCCCTCCTGGCGGCCGACCTGGCGGGGATCGAGTCGCCTCCGGACCGCTTCGCTCAGCAGCGCCGCCAGCCACGCGTAGGGCCCGGGCGTACCCCACCTGCCCCCCGCTTCAGGGTGCAGTCGGTAGAGGAGACGGGGACGGCCGGGGCGGGTACGCACCTCGAGCTCCTCGACCACGAGCCTCGCCTCCTTCAGCACCGCCAGGTGCTGACGTACCGCGTTGTGGTTGAGCCCTACCAGGGCGGTCAGCTCGGCCACCCCCACCGGACCGGAGGCTTCGGCGATGTAGCGGAACAGGCGGTGACGGGTCGGGTCCCCAAGCGCCCGCGCCTCCCGCTGCAGCTCCTCGTCGACCGGTGCTGATATGGACACAGCAGATATTCTAGGAGAAAGAATAACAAAGCGGCTGCCGGCGGGTCCGAACCTGCTGGCCGGTCTCGCAGCGCCGTGCGGGCGCGTAGTGTCTCTTCGTGCCCAGATACCGTTTCACGACCTCCGACGGCGACACTACCGACGACCGGGAGCTCGACACCGACCAGGCGGCCGAGGCCCACGCCCGGGAGCGGTCACGGGCGGAGGGAGCGGTGGTCACGGTCCACCGCCACAGCGCCCACGTCGACGCTTGGGAGTACCTGGTCGAGGCCGACGAGCGGGAGTGAGCGGCCAGGAGGTCGAGGCTCGGCGCACCGGGAACGACCGGCTCGCTACCCTCGAGGTCGTGACCTACTCGGTGGACTTCGCCGACGTCTCCACGATCGGACTGGAGTCGTCGCCTGTGGCCGCCGCCCTGGCCGGCCTGCGGGCCAACGAGGCCCGCTACTTCAAGAACAAGTACGGCGTCACCTTCACCGTCGAGCCGGCGGTGGAGGCGGCCGCGACCCTGCAGTGGGTGCAGCGCATCCTGAGCGACGAGCGCGGGATCGTCGTCGCCTCCCCGCCTCTCGAGGTGGCCGACGTCCACCTCGACGGCATTCGCTGGCCGTACGTGTTCTACCAGAGCGGGTTGTCGGTCAACGTGCTCTACACCCTTGGAGACCCGAAGAAACGGGCCGTCGGTTTCAAGCTGTCCGACGGGATGGAAGTGCCCGACGAGCTGGGTTCGTTCAAGTTCGCCCGGCAGCGGTCCAAGCTCGCTGGGACGATCCGCGGGTCCTATTTCGTCATCAAGGGCGAGTACTGACTGACTGATCGGCTGGGCCCGGGCCGCCACCAGATCGGCCAGCGCCTGCAGGCCGTCCGGTCCAGGTCGCCAGGTCACCACCGAGGAACTGCTCAGGAGGCCGCCGGCCAGCACCGCAGTGACGTCGTCCATCCCCGCCGCCGATCCGGTCGCCCCTCGCCAGCAGCCGCCCCTGCGCCGTTGTCGACGTCAGGGCCGGATGTGGAGCGGCCGTCGAAGTGGTCCGAGAGCGGGTCGCCACCGGTTGGCGTCTCGCCGTTGCCGAGCTCACGACGGCTGCCAGTGTCGGCGGCGCAGTAGGCGGAGCCCGACCAGACCGACTACGACGGTGGAGCCTTCATCGCCCGCGACTCCCAGTGGGAGGGACAGATGGCCGGCCATGTCGAGGCTCACCAACGCAGCGATCATCGAAGCGGCGATCACCAGGTTGGCCCCGACAACCCTTCGGGCGTGGCGTGAGATGCGAAGTGCTGCGGTCAGCGCAGCCAGTTCGTCTCGGACGACGACCACGTCGGCGGTTTCCAAGGCGAGATCGGCGCCGTGCCGTCCCATGGCCACCCCGACATGGGCGGCCGCGAGCGCCGGGGCGTCGTCGACCCCGTCGCCGACCACGGCAAGGCGTCCGCCACCAGCTTGGAGAGCCTCGACAGCCGCCACCTTGTCAGCTGACAGGAGGGAGGAGCAGACGTCGGAGATACCCACTTCAGCGGCGAGGCCCGCTGCGGCCCGCGGATTGTCGCCCGTCGCCGGTGAGCAGCACGGCCGGGTCAGCAGTGAGCTGGCCGAGACGGGCGACCGCCGTGACCGCATCCGGTCGGACCTGGTCGGACCTGGTCGACCGGGGCCAGCACCCCGACCGGTACGTCGTCTTCGGCCAAGACCACTACGGTTCGTCCGAGCGCTTCGACCCCGGCCACAGCAGACTCTGCCGCTGCGATCGCCGGCTGCCGGGGAGACCGTCGGGGAGACCGTCGAGGAGACCGTCGAGGGTCCCGCGGCGGGCCACGCCGATGCGCCGGCCAGCCACGATGGCGGTCACTCCCCGGCCCGGCAGCGACACGACCTGTTGCGGTTCGGGCACGGTCAGGTTCCGGGCTGCCGCGGCGGCACTCACCGCCCGGCCGAGGGGATGCTCGCTCGGCGCCTCGGCGGCTGCCGCCCAGATCAGCACCTCCTCCTCGCCGAGCCGACCGTCGAGCACATGGATGGTCTCGAGGCGGGGGCAGCGCGGGTGAGGGTCCCGGTCTTGCCGAAGGCAACCTGGCTGGCCTGGCCGAGCTGTTCCATGGCTGTTCCATGGCTGTTCCATGGCAACCGCCGAC
>JAKABK010000124.1 GCA_021796905.1 Actinomycetes bacterium | reverse complement strand
TGAGCTGCTGCGACTGCTCGCCGGCCACCCCCGCTTCGAGGTCGTCGTCGCCGGCGCCGACCGCCAGGCGGGCAGCGACGTCGCCGAGGTCCACCCCCACCTCGGGGTCTACCGGGGCCTGACCCTCACCGGCCCGGACCCTGCGGTCCTCGACGGGCTCGACGTCGCCTTCCTCTGCCTCCCCCACGGCGCGTCGGGCGGGATGGTGGCGGACCTGCTCGGTCGGGTCGGCCTCGTGGTCGATCTCGCAGCCGACTTCCGTCTCCGGGACCCGTCTGCCTACCCGGAATGGTACGGGGCTGCGCACCCGGCACCCGGGTTGCTCGCGGAGGCCGTCCACGGGATCCCCGAACTGGTCGGCGATGCCCTCCTCGGGGCCCGGCTCGTCGCCGCGGCCGGCTGTTACGTCACCGCCGCCGCCCTCGCCCTCGCCCCGCTCGTCGCCGCCGGGGCGGTACAGGCGACCGGGGTGATCGTCGACGCGGCCAGCGGGGTGTCGGGCGCCGGGGCCGAGGCCCGGCCCGGGACCCGCTTCGCCGCGGTCGACGGGGACTTCACCGCCTACGGGCTGCTCACCCACCGCCACACCCCGGAGATCGAGCAGGCGACCGGGGCCCAGGTGCTGTTCACGCCCCAGCTGGCGCCGATGAGCCGGGGGGTCCTCGCCACCTGCTGCGCCCGAGCGTCCGGGGAGCGGGACCCGCTCGAGGTCCTCGCCGACGCCTACGCCGGGTCCCCGTTCGTGACGGTCTCGCAGCGCTCGCCGTCCACCAAGGCGGTCCTCGGCTCCAACGCCGCTCATCTGACCGCCCGAGCCGATCGGCGGACCGGTTGGGTGATCTCCATCTGCGCGATCGACAACCTGGTGAAAGGCGCCGCCGGCCAGGCGATCCAGTGCGCCAACCTGGCCCTCGGCCTCCCCGAGACCGCCGGGCTCCCCGTCGCGGGACTGTGGCCGTGACCACCGGGGAGCGGCCCGCTGCGTCGCCCGCCCTCCGAGCGGAGGTGCTGGTAGAGGCGCTGCCCTACATCCGCGAGCTGCGGGGCGAGACGATGGTCGTCAAGTACGGCGGCAACGCGATCGCCGGCGGGGACCCCGACGGGGCGCTCGCCGGTTTCGCGACCGACGTGGTGCTGCTTCGCGCCGTCGGCGTCCACCCGGTGGTGGTGCACGGCGGCGGCCCCCAGATCGGTGAGCTGATGGGTCGTCTCGGCAAGGTCCCCGAGTTCCGCGACGGCCTGCGGGTGACCGACGCCGAGACCCTGGACATCGCCCGGATGGTCCTGGTCGGCAAGGTCAACCGGGACGTGGTCACCGCGATCAACGCCCACGGTCACCTGGCGGTCGGTCTGTCGGGTGAGGACGCCGGACTGCTCACCGCCGCCCCCCGTCATCCCGACCTCGGTTTCGTCGGCGACGTCGGCTCGGTCGACGCCGAGCTGCTGCGCCGTCTGGTGGCCGAGGACCTGGTCCCGGTGGTCGCGACGATCGGCAGTGACGGTCGGGGACAGGCCTACAACATCAACGCCGACACCGCGGCGGGGGCGCTCGCCGAGGCGCTCGGAGCCGCCAAGCTGGTCTACCTCAGCGACGTCGACGGGATCCGCGCCGAGCGCGACGATCCGGCCAGCCTGATCAGCGAGTCGACCCCCGACGAGCTCGACGCCCTCGTCGGCTCCGGTGCCGTGGTGGGCGGCATGATCCCGAAGGTGGAGGCGTGCGCCCGGGCGGTCCGTGCCGGTGTCGGCGCGGCCCACGTGCTCGACGGGCGCGTCGGGCACGCACTGCTGCTGGAACTGTTCACCGACCAAGGAGTAGGGACGATGGTGACCCTCAAATGACCGACCAGATCATGGGTACCTACGGGCCACGACCGGTGACCTTCGTCCGGGGGGAGGGCACCCGGCTGTGGGACGACTCGGGGCGCGAGTACCTCGATTTCCTTTGTGGTATCTCGGTCACCTCCCTCGGGCACGCCAACCCGGTGGTCGCCTCGGCGGTCTGCGAGGCCGCCCGCACCCTGCTGCACGTCTCGAACCTGTTCTGGACCGTCCCCCAGCAACAGGTTGCCGCCTCCCTCGACGAGCTGCTCGGCGGAGGAGGGAAGGTGTTCTTCGCCAACAGCGGCGCCGAGGCCAACGAGTGCGCCATCAAGCTCGCCCGACGCGCCGGCGGGCGGGGACGCTACCGGGTGATCAGCGCCTACGGGTCGTTCCACGGCCGGACCCTCGCCACCTTGCACGCGACCGGCCAGCCGAGCAAGCACGAGGCCTTCCAACCCCTCCCGGAGGGTTTCTCCCACGTGGCGTGGGACGACCCCGACGCGCTCGGAGCCGCCGTCGACTCCTCGGTCGCCGCGGTCCTGCTCGAAGCGGTGCAGGGCGAGGGCGGGGTGAACGTGGCCAGCCCCGGCTACCTGGCCGCCGCCCGTCGGATCTGCGACGAGCACGGGGCGCTGCTGATCCTCGACGAGGTCCAGACCGGGCTCGGCCGGACCGGCCGGTGGTGGGGTTTCGAGCACGACGACATCCGCCCAGATGTGGTCACGACCGCCAAGGCGCTCGGCAACGGCGTGCCGATCGGCGCCTGCTGGGCGCGCGCGGAGGTGGCGGCGGCGTTCGAGCCCGGCGACCACGGCTCGACCTTCGGGGGTCAGCCGCTCGCGGCGTCGGCCGCCCTGGCGGTGCTGACCGAGATGCGCCGGATCGACGCCCCGGCACTGGCCGAGGCCGCCGGCGCCCGGCTCGCCCGGGCGGTGCGGACGATCCCGGGGGTGGTCTCGGTCCGGGGTCGCGGCCTGCTGCTCGCCGCCGAGCTCGCCGAGGGTCTCGCCGCAGCCGACGCCGCCCGGGCGGCGCTGGCCGAGGGCCTGGTGGTCAACGCCGTCACCCCGACCGCGCTGCGCCTCGCGCCGCCGCTCACGGTTGCCGCCGGAGAGATCGACGAGGGTGCCCGGCGGCTCGGGGCGGCGCTCGCCCGCCTCGGGGGGTCGTGAGTGGTCGCCGCCGGCCAGGTGCGCCACGTCCTCGACGTCGACGACCTCTCCCCGTCCGAGCTGGCCCGGGCCCTCGACCTGGCCGAGACGCCCGACCCGCCGGCGGTGCTCGCCGGGCGGGGCGCAGCGCTGATCTTCGAGAAGCCGTCCAACCGGACCCGTAACGCGGCGGAGATGGCGGTCGTCGCCCTCGGGGGGCACCCGATCTCGATCCGCGGCGAGGAGATCGGCCTCGGGGTGCGGGAGAGCCCGCAGGACGTGGCGCGGGTGCTCGCCTGCTACCACGCCGTCGTCGGGGCCCGGGTCGACGACCACCGGGTGCTCGAGGAGATGGCGGCGACCCGGGCGGTCCCGGTGCTGAACCTGCTCTCCGACCGGGCCCACCCCACCCAGGCCCTCGCCGACCTGCTGACCCTTCGACAGCACTGGGGCGGGCTGGCGGGCCACTCGCTCGCGTGGGTCGGGGACGGCAACAACGTGGCCCGCAGCCTGGTTCTGGCCGCCAGCATGGCCGGCATCGAGGTGCGCCTGGCGTCGCCGCCGGGGTACCGACTGGACCCGGTGGTCCTCGACGCCGCCCGCGCCCTCGGCGGCACCGTCGTCGAGGCCGACCGCCCTGCAGACGCCGTGGCCGGTGCCGACGCGGTGGCCACCGACGTCTGGGTCTCGATGGGACAGGAGGACCACGCCAGCGCCCGCATCGACGCCTTCGCCGGCTACCGGGTGGACGCGGCGATGATGCGGGGGGCGTCGGAGGGGGCGGTGTTCTTGCACTGCCTGCCCGCCCACCGGGGCCTGGAGGTCGACGCGGAGGTGATCGACGGGCCGTCGAGCCTGGTGTGGGAGCAGGCCGCCAACCGGATGCACGCCCTGCGGGGGCTTCTCGTCTGGCTCCTCGGGGACGGCGGGCGGTGAGGCTCAGCAAGGCGGCCCGACAGCACCGCATCACCCAGATCCTCGAGCGTGAAGCGGTGACCAGCCAGGCGCACCTGGTCGAGCTGCTGGCCGCCGCCGGGGTCGAGGCGACCCAGGCGACGGTGTCCCGGGACCTGGAGGAGCTCGGGGCGCTCAAGGTCCGTGCCGCCGCCGGGGAAGCGGTCTACGCGGTGCCGGAGATACCCCGGGAGCGCAGCGTCCCTAGCGACCACCTCCGACGGGTGCTCGGCGAGTGGGTGGTGGACGTGGCGTCCTCGATGAACCTGGTAGTGGTCCACACCCCGCCGGGCTCGGCCCACGTCGTGGCCTCGGCCCTCGACCGCACCCCGCTCCCCGATATCCTCGGGACGGTGGCCGGCGACGACACCCTGGTCGTGATCGCCGCTGACGGCGTGACCGGCGACGACGTCGCCAGGTTGCTGCGCGAGCTGGCCGGCCTGTGACCAGCGCTGAGCACCTCGGCGCGGGGGCTCTCCCCGCAAGCGGGTCGCGAACCCCGGGGTGTCGGCGGTGACCCTCTGGCACGGGCGGTTCGCCGACCGGCCCTCCGACGAGCTGCTCGCGTACACCGCGAGCCTCCCCTTCGACCGTCGCCTGGCCGGCGACGACCTAACCGGTTCCCGGGCGCACGTCCGCGGCCTGGTGCGCGCCGGTCTGCTCACCGGCGACGAAGGCGCGATCCTGATCGCCGCGCTCGACCGTGTCGAAGTCGAGATCGAGGACGGCAGCTTCGCGTTCCGTCCCGGCGACGAGGATGTCCACACCGCCGTGGAGCGCCGGGTCACCGAGATCGCCGGTGACGTCGGGGCCCGTCTGCACACCGGGCGCAGCCGAAACGACCAGGTCGCGACCGATCTGCGCCTCTTCACCCGCCGGGAGCTCGTCGGCACCGCCCGGTCGGTGCTGGCATTGGAAGAGGTGCTCCTCGACCGGGCGGAGTCCGCCGGCGACGCCTATCTCCCCGGCTACACCCACCTCCAGCGCGCCCAGCCGGTCCTGCTCGCCCACCACCTCCTGGCCCACGCCTGGGCGCTCGCCCGTGACGTCGACCGGCTCCTCGCGACCCGTCGGCGACTCGACGTCTCCCCGCTCGGCGCCGGGGCGCTGGCCGGCTCGTCGCTGCCGCTCGACCCCGACGCCGCCGCCGCCGACCTCGGTTTCGCCTCCCGTTTCGCCAACTCCCTCGACGCGGTCTCCGACCGCGACTTCGTCGCCGAGGCGCTGTTCGACCTGGCGCTGCTCGGTATCCACCTGTCGCGGATGGGGGAGGAGCTGGTGCTCTGGTCGAGCGAGGAGTGGGGGTTCGCGACCCTCGCCGACGCCTACTCCACCGGCAGCTCGATGCTCCCGCAGAAGAAGAACCCCGACATCGCCGAGCTCGCCCGGGGCAAGGCCGGTCGGCTGATCGGCGACCTGACCGGGCTGCTCGCCACGTTGAAGGGACTCCCGCTCGCCTACAACCGGGACCTGCAGGAGGACAAGGAGCCGCTGTTCGACGCCTTGGACCAGGTTCGGGGCGGGCTGGCAGCGATGGCCGGCCTGTACGCGACCGTCGAGCTCGACCTCGAGGCGATGCGCCGGGCAGCCGACACGCCGTCTGCGGCAGCGGTTGACCTCGCCGAGTGGCTGGTGGAGCGGGGCACGCCGTTCCGGCAAGCGCACGCCCTGGTCGGTGGGCTGGTGCGCGACTCCCTGGAGCGCCACGTGCCGCTCGCCGAGCTGGTGGAGGCCCACCCCGCCCTCGGCACCGCCGCGCTCGGGCTCCTCGCCCCCGGCGTGGCGGTGACCCGGCGCAGCACCCCGGGGGGGGCGGGACCGCAACCGGTGGCGGTCCAGATCGCCGCCTATCGCGGGGAGCTGGCGGGACAGAGACGCCTGCTCTCGGCTCGCGGCGTCGGCCCGTCGGCCGACCGCCAGGAGGGGACACCGGCGGGGTGAGCCGGTCCGGCGCCGCGGCCGAACAGACCGGGCCGGCCGACGGCTGGTCACGGGTCTTCGCCGGGGCGCCCGACGAGGTCGCCCGCCGGCTGCTCGGCATGGTGCTGGTGCGCTCCGACGGTCGCTGCCTGCGGCTCGTGGAGGTCGAGGCCTACGGGGGTCGGGACGACCCCGCCAGCCACGCCTACCGGGGTCGCAGCACCCGCAACGCCACCATGTGGGGCCCGCCGGGACGGCTCTATGTCTACCTCTGCTACGGGCTGCACTGGTGCGCCAACGTCACCTGCGGGACCGGCGGTGAGCCGGCCGCGGTGCTGCTGCGGGCAGGTGAGCCGGTATCGGGGATCGAACAGATGCGCGCGGCGCGCTGGAGCGGACCCGGCGGGCGTGCCCCCGGGGGTGGATCGCCGGACCGGGACCTCTCCCGGGGCC
>JAKABK010000123.1 GCA_021796905.1 Actinomycetes bacterium | reverse complement strand
GACGCGCTGCTCACCAGTGGTGGGGTGAGCATGGGCGACTTCGACTACGTGAAGGCGGTCCTCGACGCGCTCGGGACGATGAACTGGATGCAGGTGGCGATCCGACCGGCCAAGCCGTTCGCCTTCGGGGTGATCGCCGGGACGCCGGTGTTCGGGTTGCCGGGCAACCCGGTGTCGTCGATGGTGAGCTACGAGCTGCTCGCCCGCCCCGGGTTGCGTCGCCTGGCCGGCCACCCCGAGGACCGACTGGTCCGCCCGGCGGTGCGGGCCGTCGCCACAGCGGAGCTCACCCGCCCCGGCGACCAACGGGTCACCTACACCCGGGTGGTGGCCGAGCCCGGTCCCGACGGGAGGCTCCGGGTGCGCTCCGCCGGCGGGCAGGGCTCCAACCTTCTGTGGCCGATGGCGCTCGCCAATGCGCTCGCGGTGCTGCCCCCCGGTCCCGGCGTGCCCGCAGGCGGCGAGGTCGACGTCCTGGTGCTCGGCTGACCCCCCGAGCGGTGCCCGCACGGGCGTGGCGGGGTCTTTCCCCCCACCACCGCAGTGTCACGCCCCCGGGGTAGGTTGATGCGATGGTGACGCCGCTAGTCGACCCCCACGGGCGTACCGTCACCGATCTGCGCCTGTCGGTCACCGATCGCTGCAACTTCCGCTGCACCTATTGCATGCCCCAGGAGGACATGACCTGGTTGCCGCGTGCCGAGGTGCTCAGCTTCGAGGAGATGGAGCGGGTCGTGGCGCTGCTCGTCGCCCGCTACGGGCTGCGCAGCGTCCGCCTCACCGGAGGTGAGCCGACCGTCCGGGCCCACCTCCCCGCGCTCGTCGCCCGGTTGGCCGCTCTCGGCGTCGAGCTGTCGATGACCACCAACGGTGCCACCCTCGGCCTGGTCGCCTCCGAGCTCGCTGCCGCCGGCCTCGGACGGGTGAACGTCTCGCTCGACTCGCTGCGCCCGGAGCGCTTCGCGGAGATCACCGGACGTGACTCGCTGCACCGTGTCCGTGACGGGATCGCCGCCGCTGTCACCGCTGGCCTCTCGCCGGTCAAGGTCAACTGTGTGCTGGTGCGGGGCGTCAACGACGACGAGATCCTCGACTTCGCCGAGTACGGGCGGGTGAGCGGCACCGAGGTGCGTTTCATCGAGTGGATGCCCTTGGACGGGGAGGGTACCTGGGCCGGGGACCGGGTCGTGCCGGCCGAGGAGGTGTTGAAGGTCCTCTCCACGCGCTACGAACTGGAGGCCGAGGGGGGCGGCGCCATCGACGGGTCGGCCCCCGCTGAGCGCTACCGCTACCTCGACAACGGAGGCCACGTCGGGGTGGTCGCCTCGGTGACCCGGTCGTTCTGCGGGACCTGCGACCGGATCCGTCTCACCGCCGACGGGCAGCTCCGCAACTGCTTGTTCTCGGTGCGCGAGACCGACCTGCGTGCGATCCTGCGCTCGGGGGGCAGCGACGACGACCTGGCCGCAGCGGTCGAGGCCGAGGTCGGCCGCAAGTGGGCGGGCCACTCGATCGGTCAGGTGCACTTCGTGCGTCCCGCCCGCTCGATGAGCCAGATCGGTGGCTGAGCCGGTTGCGGACCACCCGGCCTCGACCGCCGGTCACCGTCGACTGATCGCAGGCGACCGGCCGCAGGCGACCGATCCGTCAGCTGGCTCTCCGACGGGCGCTGGGCGCCGCCCGGGGCTGCGGCCCGGGTAGCGACCCGGTTTAGACTCCTGGGCATGTCCGATCGGGGTCTGACCCACATCGATCCACTGGGCCGGGCCCGCATGGTCGATGTCACGCCCAAGGAAGCGACCCACCGCCGGGCGATCGCCCGCGCCAAGGTGTTCATGCGACCCGAGACCACCTCCAAGGTCGCGTCCAACGCCATGAGCAAGGGAGACGTGCTCGGAGCGGCACGCATCGCCGGCATCCAGGCCGCCAAACGCACCTCGGACCTGATCCCGCTCTGCCACCCGCTGCTCGTCGGGTCGGTGGCGATCAACTTCGACATCCGCGACGACTGGGTCGAGGTCGAGTCGCAGGTCGACACCGTCGACCGAACCGGGGTCGAGATGGAGGCCCTGACCGCCTGCGCGGTGGCCGCCCTCACCATCTACGACATGTGCAAGTCGGCCGACCGGTCGATGGTCGTCGGGGAGCTGGCCCTCTGGGAGAAGACCGGTGGTCGCAGCGGAGTGTGGCGCAGGCCGGCCGGCTCGATCGGCGAGCCGCTCGTCAACACCCCCCACCCGGTTGCCGGCGGGGCCGGTGACGACGGTCTCGACGCCCGGATCGACGACATCCTCGCAGAGGGCGCCGACGACGTCGATCGCGACGCCTGAAGCTCCGGGCCTCCTCGCAGCGGCGGCTCGGGCGGTCGTTGTCGCTGGTAGCGGTCGAGTTGGGGTCCACCCCTGGCGGCCTGCCCTGCGGGCAGCTACGTTGCCGGGAGCGTCGTCCGGTCGGCACCTGCCGACCGGTCCGACGAAGCAGACAATCCATCCCTGGCCGCTCCGGTCGGGTCCCGCCGGGTAGGTCCACGGTTGGCGGCTCGCCCCGGATTATGGTCACCGAGCAACTGGAAGAAGGCCGAGGAGCTTGACGACGGTGGTGATACTGGTCCTCGCGATCGCTTGGGGCGCCGTGCTGGTGGCTTGGGCCCGTTCCCGCAGCCGCGGGTCCTTCGGTGACTCGGTCGGGTTGTTCCACCGGCACCTGCACATCCTCGAGCGCACCGCGCCATCCACTCTCCCTCCTGCCAACCGGCTCCGGGGCCCGGTCGTGGCCCCGATCCCGCTGTCGAGCCGCCTCGCCCCGTCCAGGGCTCTCGGGGCGTCCCCCCGACCGGTGAGCCCCGCCCGTCGCAACCACCCCAACCCGTACGCTCCTGCCCGCCCGGGCCCGTCCCGAGCAGGGGCGGCCCGGACCTCTCCCGTCCGGCGCAGCCAGGTGCGAAAGCGCCGCCGGGACGTGCTGTTCGTGCTGGTGGTGGCGGTGGTGGGCACCCTGATCCTCGCGGCCGGCGCTGGTGGCCACGCCCTTTGGGTCCTGCAGCTGGCCAGCGATGCCGCCCTGGCCGGGTACGTGGCGCTCCTGGTCCGGATCCGCAACCTGAGCCTCGAGCGCGAACAGAAGCTCCGGGTCCTGCGCCGCCCGACCCCTGTCCGTCTCGCGCCGGCCGCCGGTTACGGAGAGCTCGACGGCGCGGCGGTCGGCTACGGTTCGCTGGCTGCGGCCGGCTACGGGCAGCGACCCCTGCGCCGGGTGGCCACCTGAACCTGTCGGGCGCCACCCCCGGCCCTCGGGCCGCCGGGACCGCACCGGGCGCCGTCGAGCCAGCTTCTGGAGAGGTCGAACCGATCGCCGAGTGGTCACCACCGACTGGGGACGCCCCGGACCTCGCCGGGCTCGTCGCCGGTGTCGGTGCCGGCCTCGAGGACGTCCAGCGGGCCCGGGAGGCGGGCTTGGCGTCGTGCCGGACGGCGATCCGTCTGGCAGGCAGCTCGATCCGAGCTGTCCATCGGGGTCAGTCCGAGCGTGCCGCCGCCCTCCTCGCCGATTGCGCTGCGGCGATCCGATCCGCCCAGGACGTGCTCGGCTCCTACCCGGCGGTTGCCCACGCCGGCTTCCTCCACGACGCCGAGAAGGAGATGGCCGAGGCGGCGCTCACCGCCTGCCTGGTGGCTCGTCGGGCGCTGCCGTCACCTCAGGAGCTGGCGGTCGGGGTGCCGGCCTGGCTCAACGGGCTCGCCGAAGCTGCCTCCGAGTTGCGTCGCCACCTCCTCGATCGCCTCCGGGAGGGCCGGAGCGAGCTCGCCGAAGATCTCCTCTCGACGATGGAGGACGTCTACGAGTCGTTGGTCGCCATCGACTACCCCGACGCCGTCACCGGTGGGCTCCGGCACAGCACCGACGCGCTCCGCGCCGTCCTCGAGCGGACCAGGAGCGACGTGACCACCACCGTGCTGCAGCAGCGGCTCCAGCGCGCCATCGAGGCAGCCCTCGACCCGCCCGCCGGCGGGACAGGGCCCGGCTAGAGCACCCTGGCCCTCCCGCGCTAGCTTGGTGGTCCCCTCGGGGGTGTAGCTCAGCTGGTAGAGCGCTTCGGTCGCATCGAAGAAGTCGAGGGTTCGAGTCCCTTCACCTCCACCACCGATTTCTGATCTTCGCGCCTTTCGGGCTGACTGTCGGTAACCATTCGCTGAACCGGGGACAGCTGGAGGCCGGGAGCAATGACCGGCCTCTCCGGGGCAGTCGCGTGGCGACGTACGACCTGGGTGAGCCAGGCATCGTCCGGGTTGGTGGTGACGCCGAGGAGCTCGACGCCCCTTCGCGCGACCTCGATCACGATAGGACGTAGTAGCGACGGAGGAGCAGGAGCAGGTGTCGACCGAGAAGAAGTCCGTCGTCAGCGCGCCCCCGGCCTGGGCGCAGAGGAGCCCGACCCAGGTCGGGCCCTCCGGGCGTAGCGCTGGCGGAAGCCCGTGTCGTCCGAGGGCGTTGGCGACGCTGCCCTCGGAGACCGTGACGCCGAGCTCCTCGAGCTCGCCGACGATCAGCAGGTTGTCTCAGCGCGGGTTCTGTCTCGCCGGGCGTACGATCAGCTCGACGGTCCCGCCCCGAAGAGGTGGCCGCCCTGGCCGGCGGTTCGGGGGGTCCAGTGTCGCCGTACGAGGGCCCGCTGCCATCTCCGGATCGTCTGGGGGGTGACGAGCAACGACGCCCACCCCTTACGCCCACCGTGCTCGCGGGGATCTTGGTAGTCGCGGCCGGGTCGACGCCGACCTCCGACGAGCTCGCCCGGCCAGCGCCGCCTCGGGGGCCGTGCCCCATTGCGACCCGTATCGCCTTCACCAGCTCGGATGGCACCTGGGTGGAGCGCTCCTCGGCCTCGGCTCGGGCGAGCATCCCGAGCGCCCCGCTAGAACCGCTCTGCGATCGACAGCGCCTCGGGTCGGCGTTCGGGCGCGAGGATCGCTGTGAAGGTGGCGGTGCCGGCGTCGTGGGCGGCGATCCGCCCGACCATTGCGGCGCTCCTCGTCGCTCCGATCCCCACCGGGCCCAGGGCACGTCGCAGTAGGGCCGAAGGGTCGATGTCGGCCTGGTCGGGCGGTGGCGAGCCCCCAGCTCGGCGCCGACCTGGCACCCGGCCCGGGCCAGCACGGCGACGCTCGGCGGTTCGACGGGCCGAGACGCAGCCAGGCCCGGGTATCGTCGATCGATGTCGAACTGGCGACCACAGATCAACCGGGCTCCCCGCGCCGGCTGCTGGCCAGTGTGCTGGTGCCGGTACGGCAGTCGCCGGTGCCTGCCAGCACGGTTGCGCTCGGGTCGGCCGACTGGAGCAGTCGGGGGCCGCCGGGCCGTCATACGATGAGCGTCCACCACCTGCTCGGCCAGTACGGCTACGGCGCGGTGTTCCTGCTCGTGGCGGCCGAGAGCCTCGGGGTGCCGTTACCGGGGGAGACGATCCTGATCGCAGCTGGCATCTACGCCGGGTCCACCCACCACCTGTCGATCTGGCTGGTGTTCGCCGTGGCGGCGGCGGCGGCGATCGTCGGCGACAACGTCGGTTTCTGGATCGGGGACAAGGGCGGGTACCGGCTGCTCCATCGCTACGGGCGTTACGTCCGGGTGCGGGACAGCGAGATCAAGGTCGGTCGGCTGGTCTTCGACCGCCACGGCGGCAAGGTCGTGTTCTTCGGCCGGTTCGTGTCGGTGTTGCGCACCTACGCAGCGTTCCTCGCCGGCACGCTCAAGATGCCCTGGAGACGCTTCATCGTCTACAACGCCGCAGGCGGGGTGGTGTGGGCGGCGATCTACAGCTTCGTGCCTTTCGAGGCCGGCAAAGCGATCACCAAGGAGTCGCACACGATCACGATCGGTTTGGCTGCGGTGGCGTTGGTGGTCGTCGTCGCAGCCATCGTGGTCGTCAAGCGCAAGGCGAAGCAGCTCGAGGCGGCGGCGGAGGCCGCGTACCCCGGGCCTCTGCCGCTCCGCTGAACCGGGCGCGGGGTCGGGGGTGTCTTTCGCCGCAACGCTGCGCGACGCGCGCCCCGGGGCGGCCCCCTCGGGCCCGCTAGGGATGACCGTCTGGTAGGGAGCACGAGCGTGGGCGGGAGGGGTCCCCGTCGGCTACCGACCCTCTCTGTGAGCTCGCCCTCTCTGCGATCACGAGACAGTCCGACATCCCAGGCCCGGCGAGCAGAGAGAGCGACACCCGTGGCGACGTCAACGCCGCCGGGCAGGTGCCCGTCCCTCCCTGCGGGGCCCGCTGGCAGCTGGGAACGAGAGGCGCGCCCCCGGATCGTTGGTGG
>JAKABK010000122.1 GCA_021796905.1 Actinomycetes bacterium | reverse complement strand
CATCCGGATCCACTCCAAGGGCGGCTCGTAGCCGACCGGCGGGCCACCCCGGGGGGTCGGGGGCACCCTGTCCCGGCCGACCGGCGCCCGGCCGATCCGGGGCGCGGCCGCTCAGGTCAGGTCAGGTCAGGTCAGGTCAGGCGAGTAGCTTCACAGGTTGGCCGCGGCCACCTCGAAGCCGCTCAGGGCGTCGTCGATGTCGGTGTCGGTGTGGGTGGCCATCACCGAGGTCCGCAGCAGCGCCTTGGAGACCGCCGGGGCGACCGCGCAGTTGGTGTAGACACCCTGCTCGAGCAGGGCCCGCCAGAGGGTCCCCGCCTTCCAGTCGTCGCCGACCAGGACCGGGACGATGGCGCTGCGATCGTCCCCGCCGGCGTCGTAGCCGAGCTGGCGCAACCCCGAACGCAGGCGGCGGGCGTTGGCGACGACCGCTTCGCGCCGCCAGCTCTCGGCGCGGGCGAGCCGGGACGCCTCGAGCGCGGCGGCGAGCGCGGCGGGAACCCCCGAAGCGGTGAACAGCAGCGGCCGGCAGGTGACCTTCAAGAAGTCGATCACCGGTCGGGGGCCGGCGATGAACCCCCCGCAGCTCGCCAACGACTTGGAGAAAGTGCCCATCACCAGGTCGGGACGAATGCCCGCCTCCCGCGACGACCCGGACCCTTGCTCGCCGACGACACCGAGGGCGTGGGCCTCGTCGACGAGGAGCCGGGCGCTCATCTCGCTGCAGGCGGCGGCGATCTCCGCCAGCGGTGCTACGTCACCTTCCATCGAGTAGACACCGTCGACCGCGACGAGCAGGCCGCCGGCGTCGGGTTGCTCCCGCCAGGCCCGCAAGCCCCGACGGAGGCTGTTCGGGCGGTTGTGACGGAAGGCGCGCAGCGTGCCTTCGCTGAAGCGCCCCCCGTCGACCAGGCTGGCGTGGGCGGCAGAGTCGACGAAAGCGGCGTCACCCTCGCCGAGCAGCGAGACCATCAGCCCGAGGTTCGCGGCGTAGCCGGTGGTGAAGACCAGGGCGGATTCCATGGCGACCCAGTCGGCCAGCTCCTCCTCCAGCTCACGGTGCAGAGGTAGGGTCCCGTTGAGCAGGCGGCTGCCGGTGAGCCCGGTGCCGTAGCGGCTGACCGCGTCCACCGCGGCCCGACGCACCCGCGGGTCGGCGGTGAGACCCAGGTAGTTGTTGGACCCGAGCATCACCACCGGGCGGCCCTCGAAGACCATTCGGGGACCGACCTCGCCGCTCAGCTCCCGGAAGAACGGGAGAAGACCGAGGGACTCGGCCAGGTGCCACTGCTCGACGCGAGGGTCGGCAACCTTGGCGAAGACGTCGTCGACCGGCTTGCGCAGCGACCCCTGGTCGGTCACTGGCGGTCCCAGCCGCGAAGCGCCTCGAAGCGGCCCTCCCACGCCTCGTGGCGGTCCCGGGCGTCGGCGATGTAGGGGCTGCGGCCGATGGCTGTGATCAGCGCCCGGTTGACCTGGTCGGCGGGGGACCGTAAGGGCCTGATCACGTCGGCGAAGAGCACCACCCTGACGCCGTCGGTGTCGTTCCAGGCCTCGTGGCTGTAACCGTCGTCGAACAGCAGGCTGCGGCCCTCCTCCCAGTGGGCGACCTCGCCGCCGACTCGGATACCCGCCTCCGAGGCGGGCTCGGGCACGAGCAGCGCCAGGTGGTAGCGCAGCACCCCCCTCCACGGTCCACGGTGGGGCGGCAGACGCTTGTGGGGGGAGAAGATCGAGAAGAACGCGGTGGTCATCCCCGGGATCGCCTCGAGCAGGGCGGCGGTCCGCGGGCAGCGCCGGCAGTTGGCATCCGAGCGGAACCCGTAGCCGAAGAAGAAGTACGTCTTCCACCCGTCGTCGCTCGTGATCGACGCCTGGTCCACCGAGATGTCCTGGAAGCTCGGGAGCTCGTCGCGGTAGGCGAGGACGTCATCGAGCTCCGCCCGGATCGTCTTCCACTCCGCCTCCAGGGAAGGGATCCACGGGAAGGTCTCGAGCGGCAGGAACGGGGTGGTCGGCACCTCGGAGCTGCGGATCACGACACGCTCCAGCCCGTGGAGCAGCCGGGCGCCGGCGTGGTTGGCAACCGAGAGGGCCCGGTCGCGGGTCGTCTGCACGGAGCCCAAGGCTAAACGACCGACCCCCCTAGAGGAGGGACCTTCCCCTCGGAGGCCCTCCGGGGCAGGTGGGAGGCGCTATCCGGCGGTGGCGTCTGCCGGCCCGGCGGTGAGTGCCGCGGCGAGCACCCCTCCCGCGGCGGCGGCGAGCACCGCGAGGCGACCTAGTCGTGGCAGGCTCCGCCAGGCGAGGAGGGTGGCGACGACATCCCCGGCGTCGGCGAGGCCGCCGGCGACCACCCAGGGGCGGACCGGGCCGGCCGATCGCGCTGCGGTGAGGGTCCCGAGCCCGAGAGCCAGGTCCCGACCACCGAGCGCCCGGGCGAGCAGCCGGGACGCCTCCTGCCCACGGCTCGGCCCGACCCAAGGGGCGAGCGGGACGCCTGGCACGACGAAGGCGACTACCCCGAGGGCGCTGCGGGCGATCCCGTTGACGACCACCACCCTCCGGGCGTCGGCCCGGTCGGGTCGCAGCGGGCTCACTGGAGCGTCGCTCCGCCGTCGACGACCAGGGTGTGGCCGGTCACCCAGCCCGCGAGGTCCGACACCAGCCACAACGCCGCGCCGGCGATGTCCCCGGGCGAGCCGAGACGGCGCAGCGGCAGCTGGCCGGCGACCGCCTCCCCGTGCGTCTCGACCAGCACCCGCGCGAAGTCGGTGCGCACCAGGCCCGGCGCGACGGCATTGACCCGGACCCCGGGTCCGAGCTCGGAGGCGAGCACCCGGGTCTGGTGGATGAGCGCCGCCTTGGTCACGTCGTAGGCACCGATCCCACCGCCGGGCCGGATCCCCCCGATCGACGCCACGTTGAGCACGCTGCCCCCGTGGTCGCTCATCCCCGCCCGCCAGGCCGCCTGGGTCCAGGTGAGCGGCCCGCGGATGTTGACCTGGAAGGTCTTGTCCCAGCGGGGCAGGTCGATGTCGATCAGGGGCCCGTAGTGCGGGTTGGTCGCCGCGTTGTTGACCAGGATGTCGACACGACCGAAACGGGCGACGGCGTCGGCGACGCAACGCTCGGCTGCCTCGGGGTCGCCCGCGTTCGCCGCGTGGGTGGCGACGTTGCCGGCGATCCCGGCAGCAGCCTCGTCGAGAGGTCCGGCCTTGCGCGCCGAGAGCATCACCGAGGCGCCGGCCCCGGCGAGCGCAGTGGCGATCGCCAGGCCGATCCCCTTCGAAGCCCCGGTCACCACCGCGACCCTCCCCGCGAGGTCGATCCCGGGAGGTGATGGAGTGGCGCTCACCCGCCGCACCCTACCGCCCCGGTAGCCTCGGGGAGATGGACCCCGCCGTGGCGGCCGCCGCTTTCGGGCTGGTGGGCCTCGGGGAGCTCCCGGACAAGACGATGTTCGCGAACCTGCTGATGTCCGCACGGGGACGCCCGCTGGCGGTTTGGGTGGGCGCGGCAGCCGCATTCGCCTCCCACGTGGCGATCGCGGTCGGCGTCGGCGCCACAGCCGTCGCCCTGGTGCCAAGAGCAGCGCTCGACGTGGCCACCGGGGCGGTGCTGCTCGCCGCCGCGGCGTGGAGCTGGCACGAGCGGGGCGGGGCCGGGGAGCAAGTCCCGACCCCCGGCACCGGAGCGGGGCACCGGGTCGCGTTGCGGGCGGGCCTGGTGATCTGGGTCGCCGAGTGGGGGGATCTCACCCAGGTGCTCACCGCGGACCTCGCTGCCCGCAGCCGCCACCCCTGGAGCGTCGCCGCCGGGGCCCTCGCCGCTCTCTGGGTGGTCGCGGCGCTGGCGGTGCTCGGAGGATCACGCCTGCTCGGGCGGGTCCCGGTCCGCCGGTTGCGGACCGTCACGGCCATGGTCCTTACCGCTCTGGGGGTCCTCGCGATAGCCGGCGGGGCCGTCGCCTGAGCGTTGGCGCGACCGGCGCTCCGGGTGCGAGATGATGGGTGCATGGCCGACCTCGACCTGACCGGCCCGCGCGACGCCCCGCCCGCTTCGGTGGCGCCGCTCGAGGCGCACGTGATCGTCCTGTTCGGGGCGACCGGTGACCTCGCCCGCCGCAAGCTGCTCCCGGGCGTGCTCCACCTCTCCGAGGCCGGCCTGCTGCCGGAGTACCGCCTGGTGGGGATGGCCACCGACGAGCTCGACGACGAGGGTTTCAGGGACTTCGCCCGTCGATCCTGCGAAGAGTTCGCTCGCACGACGGTCACCGACGCGACCTGGGCGGACGTCGCCAAGCGGCTCTCCTACGTACCGACCTCTGCCGGCGCCGACGCCCTCCACGACGTGGTCGCCGCCCACGAGGCCGAGCTCGGCGAGCAACCCCGCCGGCTCCACTACCTGTCGATCCCGCCGGCCGCAGCCGGGGCGGTGGTGCGCACCATCGCCGCCGCCGGGCTCGTGGAGCGGTCCCGGATCATCATGGAGAAGCCCTTCGGCACCGACCTCGCTACCGCCAAGGCGCTCAACGCCACCGTCCACGAGATCTTCCGCGAGGACCAGGTCTTCCGGATAGACCATTTCCTCGGCAAGGAGGCGGCGCAGAACATCCTGGCTTTCCGCTTCGCCAACGGGCTGTTCGAGCCGATCTGGAACCGGGACCACATCGACCACGTCCAGATCGACGTTCCCGAGACCCTGTCGGTGGCGGACCGGGCGTCGTTCTACGAACAGACCGGAGCGTTCCGGGACATGGTCGTCACCCACCTGTTCCAGATCCTCGCTTTCATGGCGATGGAGCCGCCGACCGCGCTCGAGCCCAGGGCGATCGGCGAGGAGAAGAACAAGGTGTTCCGCTCGATGCGCCCGCTCGATCCCCGCCACGTGATCCGCGGCCAGTACGAGGGGTACCGCCACCATCCCGGTGTCGCCCCCGGCTCGCAGACCGAGACCTTCGTCGCGCTGAGAGTCGACATCGACAACTGGCGTTGGGCGGGGGTCCCGTTCTTCCTGCGCACCGGCAAGCAGATGGCCGAAGGGGCGCGGATCATCTCGATCGCGTTCCGCGAGCCACCCAAGAGCATGTTCCCGGCCGACTCCGGTGTCGGCGCCCAGGGACCCGACCACCTGACTTTCGACCTGGCAGACTCCTCGAAGCTGTCGCTGTCGTTCTACGGCAAGCGGCCCGGCCCGGGAATGAAGCTCGACAAGCTGAGCCTGCAGTTCGCCCTGCACGAGACCGGCCGGGAGTCCGACGTCCTGGAGGCCTACGAGCGGCTGATCCACGACGCGATGGTCGGCGACCACACCTTGTTCAACACCGCCGAGGGCATCGAGCGGCTGTGGGAGGTGTCGACGCCACTGCTGGAGAACCCACCGCAGGTGCTGCCCTACTGGTCGGGCAGCTGGGGCCCGGCGACGATCGACGAGCTGATCTCTCCCCGCACCTGGAGGCTCCCGTTCCGGCGGGGGTGGCGCAACCTCTCGACCTGAGCCACCCCGGGGGTCCGTCGGGGTCCCCCGGGGTGGCGCCCGTCAGCGGAGCAGGCCCTCCGGCTCGGCGAAGCGCCGGGCTTCAGCGGACCAGGGCGAGCGCGAAACCGTCGTAGCCCTTGACGCCGACGGTCTGGACGGCTGTCGCGAGCACCCGGGGCTCGGCGCCCATCGCCTCGAGCAACCGTCGGGAGCCGACCACTGCCGGGTCGTCACTGCCGGCGTCGGCGACGGCACCGTCGCGTACGACGTTGTCGACCACGATCAGGCCCCCGGTACGGGTCAGGCGCAGCGCCTCCGCGAAGTAGGTGGGGTTGCCGGGCTTGTCGGCGTCGACGAAGACCATGTCGAACGGCTCGTCGCCGTCCCGGCCGAGGGCGGCGAGGCTGGCCGCGGCGGGACCGACCCGGATCTCGACCCGGTCGTCGAGACCGGCCCGCCGCAGGTTGGCACCGGCGACCTCGGCGTGGTGCGGGTCGATCTCCAGGCTCACCAGACGGCCCCCGGCCGGCAGGGCCCGGGCCAGCCAGACCGTCGAGTACCCACCGAGGGTGCCGACCTCTAGGATCCGCTCGGCTCGCACCGCCGAGGCCAGCGTAGCGAGCAACGCCCCCTGGGTCGGCGACACGTCGATCGCCGGCAGGCCGGCGGCGCGGGCGTCGGCGAGGGTGGCGTCGAGGACCGGGTCGGCGGGCAGCAGGACCGATTGGAGGTAGGCGTCGACGGAGTCCCAGCGGGGATCGCTCATCCCGGTTCCCTACCCGATGCTGCGCCGCTCTCGCCGCAAGCGGCGGAGCATCGGCTGGCCCTCCAGGACCAACCCGGCGGCCGCG
>JAKABK010000121.1 GCA_021796905.1 Actinomycetes bacterium | reverse complement strand
CGACGCCGCGTGTTGTCCGCTATCACACGCCTCGCCCCGGGCCGACGCCGCAGCCCGGGTCACCAGCCTCGCCCCGGGCCGACGCCGCGGCCCGGGTCACCAGCCTCGCCCCGGGCCGACGCCGCGCCACACCCGCGTCACCTGTCGCCTGCCGGCGCCCAGGACCGATCCGGCGGGCGCCCAGCGCCCTCCGCCGGCGCCCAGGCCGGTGGCGCCCCCGCCGGTGGTTGTGACCCGCCGTCGGTGAACGGCTTGCCGGCGCGGACGAGCGTCACGTCTCGAGTTTCTCCAGCAACAGCCCCGCCGGGAGCGCGTCGGAGAACAGTGCGCTCCCGCCGATCGTCCGATCGTCCGGGCGCCCGGGCGTCCGGGTCACCTGTCCTCAGCTGGCAGTGGCGTGGCGCTCCTCCTCGGGGGGGTGCTTGCGGAACAGCGCCCAGAAGCTGGCGGCGTTGACGAACTGGAGGGCAGCGGCGATCTCGAACGGCAACGACAGGCTGACCTCGTCGAAGAGGTACCCGGTGAGCAGCGGGCTCCCGGCCATGGCCAGCTGGCTCGGTAGGTTGGAGAGGGCGGCGACCGACGCCCTCTCCCCCGGGTCGGCGAGGCCGATGGTGTAGGACTGGCGCAGCGGCATGCCGATGCGTTGGACGACCATCCGCACGAGGTAGACGGCTCCGGCCACCGCGAACGTCGGTGACAGGACCATCGGGACCAAGAGCAACGCCTGCGCGCTGCGCACCAGCGAGGTGGTGCGCACCAGTCCCCAGCGCCGGGCGAGGCCGGCGGCGGACAGTGTCGAGACCATCGAGACCACGTTGATCACCGCGAACAGGACCCCTACCTCGGCGGCCGAGGCCCCGTAGCGCCGGAAGAACCAGTAGGTGACGAACGGGCCGAACATCCCGATCGCGAGCCCGTTGACCGTGTTGGTGGCCCACAGCCGGTAGAGCAGCCAGCGGGATCGCTGCGGGAGCTTCCAGCGCCGGTCCCCCTTCGACCGGCGGGACCCGGCCCGGTCTGGGCCGCGGTGTTGCGGTGAGCGGGACGGGTTCGGCTCGACCAGCCAGACAGCTGCGAGGCCGGCGACCACGGAGACGACGGCGATGGCGAGGAACGCCGGGCGGAACGCAGCGGTGGCGGCCGCTCCGTGCAGGTGGGCGGAGGACGAGACGAGCAGCGCGAGCAGTCCGCCGAGGGTCGAACCGGCAGCCGACGCCGACGCCAGACGCCCGAAGGCGGTGTTGCGGAACCGGGCGTCGACCAGGTCGGTCACGAACGCCGACTCGGCCGGCTGGTAGGGACCGATCGCCCCGGCTCCGGCGCCGGCGCCCCGGCCGAAACTGCCGAGCGCCCCGAAGACGAACAGCAGGGGCACCGAGCCGCTGAACGCGAAGATCCCCCCGGCGAGCGCGGTGAGCAGCGGCATCCCGACGAGGAACGGTCGGCGCCCGACCTGGTCGGACCACAGCCCGACGACCGCCGACAACCCGGCGGCGCACAGGGCGACCACCAGGACGTACTCGGACAGCTCGAAGGCGTTGAAGCCTTCCAACGCGAGGTAGATGGGGGTGACCACCCCGGCGAGGGACCGCCCGACGCTCATCGCGATCCGGGCGATCACGACCACGTCGAAGTTCCGCCCCCCCCAGGAGGGAAAGGCCGCCCGATGCAGCCACCCGCCCGGCGGGAGGGGAGCGGGTTGTTCCCGGCTGCCGGCAGCAGCGCCGGTGACCGCCCCGCCGGAACCGCGCTCCACCGCCGGCACCGCAGAGCTCTCCTCGGGGCTGGCCAAGTCTTTAGCCTATCAAAGGACCAGCCGATCCCAGGGGGGTGATCGGCCGCGGCGGCGGCCAGTAGGCGACCAGCGCCCCGAGCCCGACGACGGGGACGAGCAGGGCGAGGAACATGGTCCGGAAGCCGCCGAGAGCGGCGAGCCCGCCGAGCAGGAGGGGGAGCACGACGGTCGCCGCTGCTGTCCAGGCCGAGAAGACGGCGTTCGCGTGGGCCAGGCGCTCCGGGGGGGTCTCCTCGGCGATCAGCGCCAGGGCCACCGGGTAGACGAGTCCGTGGGGCAGGCCGAGCAGTCCGAGGCCCACGAAGAGGGTCGCCTCCGAGCGCCCGAGGCCGAGCAGCGCCACCCCGAGGATGCTGAGGGCCGCGACGAGCAGCAACGCCCGCTTGGGGCGCCGGACGGTGAACCACCCGGCGGACAGGACCACTCGGACCGAGAGCGATACCGCGAAGAACGCGCTGATCCCGAGCTGGGCCACCGCCGGCGCCAGCCCGTAGAGGTGACCGGCGGCGACCACCCCGAAGCTGATCACCGCCATGAACGGCACCTGGTAGAGCAACTGGCCGGCGGTCGCCAGGCGCCATCCGGGACGCCTCCAGGGGGAGGTGGCCAGGCCGGGACGTCCTACTGCTGTCCCCGGGTCTGGCGCTGCCGGGGTGGGCGGGGTGGGCGCCGCCGGGAGCGGCGGCCTCGGCACCGGGTCGGCGCCAGCGGGGCCCTCCGACGGTCCCGGCGCGCTGCTCGTCGCCCCGGTACCGGCGGCAGGGGACGCAGAGGCGGTGGGCCGAGCCGGGCGCCTACCGCCGGCCGCCACCAGCACGATGCCGGCGACCGGGAGGACGGCGAAGAGAGCGACCGCCGAGCGCAGCGAACCGGAGGTGGCTCCGATCAGCGCCGAGTCGACCACGGGGCCTGCGGTCAGGCTCGCCGAGAGGGCCACGGTCATGCCAGCGAGACGTCGTGGGGCGCTCGCGGCGGGGTTCCGGCCGACCAGGGTGCTCAGGCTCGGCATGATGAGCCCACCGCCGGCGCCTAGCAGTAAGGCGGCTGCGACGAGGAGCCAGGGTGAGCGGGCGAGCGCGAGGACCAGGTACGAGCTGGCCGAGAGGGCCAGGCCGACCGCCATCCACCGTCTGACCGTGGTCTCGACCGCCAACCGGCCGAGCACGACGGTGGAGCCCACCCCGGCAACCCCCCCGAGGGCGATCACTCCCCCGATCGCCGCCGCCCGCAGGTGCAGGTCTCCCTCGCCGATCGGGGCGAGGCTGGTCTGGGCGACGTTCTGCGCGGAGCGGAACAGCGCCGCCACCGCGTACAGCGACAGCAACGACCGGACCGCCCCTCCTCCCGGTCCGCCACCGCGACGGGACCGGGCGAGACGCATCCTGCGATCTTCGCAGGTCACCTCCTACGTCGACGCGCCGGAGCCAGCTCGGGAGACCACCCCGGCGGTGGCGCCTCAGGCGACCACCCCGGCCGAGCGGAGCCCGGCGATCTCCGCCTCCCCGAGCCCGAGCCCGGCGAGCACGGGACCGGTGTGCTCCCCGGGTCTCGCCGGGGGACGCTGCGGGAGCGTCGGGGTACCCCCGAACCGGGGCGCGGGGGCCGGCTGGACCACGCCGGCGACCTCGACGAAGGTCCCCCGGGCCAGGTTGTGAGGATGGTAAGGGGCCTCGTCGAGCTCGAGCACCGGGGCGAAGCAGGCGTCGGTGCCCTCGAGCAGCCGGCACCACTCGTCGCGGGTGCGGGTGCGGACCAGAGCGGCCATCCGCTCCTTCATGCCCGGCCAGCTGGTCCGGTCGGCCGGGTCGGGCACCGGCCCCCCACGGTCGGTGTCGGTGGCCAGACCGGTCCTGGCGAGCATCTCGGCGTAGAACTGCGGTTCGAGCGAACCGATGGCCACGAACTTCCCGTCGGCGGTCTCGTACACCTCGTAGTACCAGGCGCCGGTGTCGAGCAGGTTGGTTCCCCGCTCCCCCCACGCCCCGGCGCCGCGGAAGCCCCAGATCATCGAGGCGAGCAAAGCGGCCCCGTCCACCATGGCCGCGTCGACCACCTGTCCGCGGCCGGAGCGGGTGGCCTCGAGCACGGCGCTCACCACCCCGAGGGCGAGCAGCATGCCACCCCCGCCGAAGTCGCCGACAAGGTTGGCGGGCGGGACCGGCCGCTCCCCTCGACGACCGAACAACGACAGGGTCCCTGAGAGGGCGATGTAGTCGATGTCGTGGCCGGCGGCCCCGGCGAGCGGGCCGTCCTGCCCCCAGCCGGTCATCCGCCCGTACACCAGGCGAGGGTTACGCGCGAGGCAGGGCCCGGGGCCGAGACCGAGGCGTTCGGTGACCCCGGGACGGAAACCCTCGATCAGCGCGTCGACCGGCTCGACCAGGCGAAGGAGCAGCTCCCGGCCAGCGTCGGTCTTGAGGTCCACCGCTATCGAACGCTTTCCCCTGCCGAGCACGTCGGTGACCGGTGCCGGCGCGTCGGGCTGGACCTGGCTGCACCGGTCGACTCGCACCACGTCGGCACCGAGGTCGGAGAGCACCATCCCGGCGAAGGGGCACGGTCCGATACCGGCCAGCTCGACGACTTTCATCCCGCTGAGCGGTCCTGGCACCCGTGACGACCTCCTCGGAGCCCCGGGTCTCGGGGCGGCAGCGATGATCCCACAGCCCCCCGGTGTCGGGGTGCCCGCTCCGTGCGAGCCCCTGCCTCCCTCTACGGTCTCACCAGCCGGCGTTGCGGGTGAGCGTGAAGTTCCGGGCGCTCGAGTCGCCGCTCGCGGCGACCACTGTTACCTCCACCAGCAGGTGCTCCCGGTCGGCACCGAAGCAGGACGGTTTCGGCACGGTCGCGGTGGCCGGCTTCCCGTCGACACTGACCGCGCGGGCCACCACGGCGGTGCCGTGGTGGACGGCGACGGCTTCAGCGGTCTGGGCCGGGGCGGTGAGGGTGACCCGAAGCGCACCCCAGCAGAGGTCCCATGCCGAACCCCGGACCGTGGTCGGGAAGGTGTCGGTCCTCGACAGCGGCACCAGGTTGGCGTGGACCGCTACCGCGGTCTCGAGCACCGTGCCCGGCACGAAGTCGTCGTGGGCCTCGCATCCGTCGGCTTCCCGGCCGTCGAGGTTGTACCAGCCCGGGTCGCACGTCCAACCGTTGGTGTGTGGCGCGGGCACCTTCGACCCGCACGGCAGGTAGGGCTCGGGCACGCACGCAGCCAACGGCACCGCCCCGGAGGCGTGCGGCGAGGAGCGGCCGGCGAGCAAGGACCGTCCGGAGCCCACCAGGAAGGCGGCTCCGCCCAAGAGCGCCGCCGAGCCCAGCACCGCAGTGCAGGCGGCCGCGATCCGGCGTCCGCGGCGGGTTGGGGCAGTCGGAGGAGCGGTCGGGGCGGGACCGGCCGACAGACCGTTGCTGTCGACACGGCCTACGCGGCCCGGGGGACCGGGAGGGGCGGGGGTGCAGGGAGGCGCAGCGACCCCGGTGGGCTCGGGCGGCGGGCCGACTGCGGTACCGCCGAAACCTCCGAGGACCCGGGCCGCGCTCGGACGGAGGGCCGGCTCGGCCTCGAGCATCCAAGCGAGGGTGGAGCGCAGCAGGTCCGGCAGGGTGTGTGGGAGCGGGCGGACCCGACCGGCTGCCGCAGCCACCAGGACCGACGGCGACGGGCCCGGTTCGTAGGGGGTCTGGCCGGTGCCGGCCCACACCAGGGTGGCGGCGAGCCCGAAGACGTCACCGGCCGGGCCCGCCGGCTCACCCCGTGCCTGCTCGGGGGGGATCCAGGTCGGCGTGCCGACCACCGCCCCGGTCTCTGTCAACCCGGCGGTCACCTGCGAGGTGGTGGCGACGCCGAAGTCGGCCAGCGCCGGGGCGCCCGCCGCGTCGAACAGGACGTTGGCCGGCTTGACGTCCCGGTGGACCACACCGCAGCGGTGGGCGGCAGCCAGTGCGTCGAGCAGGCGCCGGCCGATCCGGGCGAGCTCGTCAGCGGGTAGCAGGCCGAGCCTGGCGACCCGGTCCTCGAGGTTCTCCGCCAGGGCCGGCAGGACGAGGACGGTCCCGCTCGCGTCGTCGACCACGTCGATGACCGGGACGATCCCGGGGTGGTCGAGGGACCGGAGGATCTCCGCTTCCCTGCGCAGCCGCCGGCGGGCCTGGTCGATCTGGCGGGCGGAGCCGGTGAGGTCGAGCCTCTTGATCGCCACCCGGCGCCCGTCACCGTCGAGCGCGAGCTCCACCACGGCGTTCCCGCCCCGGCCGAGGAGACCGAGCACCTCGTAGGCCACGGTCACCGACCCTACCGGCCCCCCATCGGATCGGGACGACAGGCGACCTCTCCCGACCTGCCCGGGCAATGTCGGGCGGGTCGGGCGGGTCGGGCTGCCCGGGCGGGTCGGGCTGCCCGGGCGGGTCGGGCAGGTCGGGCAGGTCGGGCAGGTCGGGCAAGGGGAGTGAACGCACGATCGTCGCGCCCTGCAGCTAACAGCTGTTAGAGTGAGCAGGTCAGGACCATCCGACCTCGAATCGTGACCGTCGGGGCTCCGGAC
>JAKABK010000120.1 GCA_021796905.1 Actinomycetes bacterium | reverse complement strand
GGGTCGTAGCCCAGGAGGGCCCCGGAGACCGACGGGGGCGGGGGGAGGGCGGCCGCTCGGTGGGCTGCCGACGAGGGGACCCCGTGGGAGACCAGGCCGTGGTAGAGAGCTGAAGGGAGGTCCGAGGCGAGCCCGACGATGATCAGGGTGAAGAAGATCCCGATCGACAGCACCATCGCCGCGTTCATCGTGGTGGTGGTCATGCCCGCCCCCTGGCCGCGTTGGTCGGGGGGCAGGCTGTTCATCACCGCGGCCCGGTTGGGGGAGGCGAACAGTCCC
This sequence comes from Actinomycetes bacterium, assembly GCA_021796905.1. Lineage (GTDB taxonomy): Bacteria > Actinomycetota > Acidimicrobiia > Acidimicrobiales > Palsa-688 > JAKAQB01. The sequence goes on along the minus strand of JAKABK010000120.1, from coordinate 6,065 downwards.
ATCGACAGGCCGTTGGCGAGCAGGAGGAGCGCGAACCAGATGTAGGAGAACTCGACGGGGAGCTGTTCGAGCAGCAGGAAGGTGACGACCGCGCCGAGCATTCCTCCGGTGGCGAACGGGCGGGCACCGAAACGGTCGGAGAGGTAGCCCGAGATCGGTCCGGCGATGAGGAACCCGGCGGTCAGCGGCAGCATGAAGATCCCGGCCCACAGGGGGGTCTGGGCGAAGCTGTAGCCGTGCTCGGGGAGCCAGATCCCCTGCAACCAGATGATGAGGATGAACATCAGCCCACCGCGCCCGAGGGCGGCCATGAGACTGGCGATGTTGCCGGCCGCGAATGACCGGATACGGAACAGCCCCGGTCGGAACATCGGTGCCGGGACCTTGGTCTCCACCCACACGAAGATCGCGAGCAGTGCGGCGCCCCCGCAGATCGCGGCCAGCACGAACGGGCTGGTCCAGCCCATCGTGTGGCCGTCGTAGGGCTCGATGCCGTAGACGATCCCGAGCAGCAGGGCGATCAGGCCGACGGCGAAGAGGGTGTTGCCGACCCAGTCGATCCTGGCCGGGCTGCGCACCCCGTTGTCCTTCATGTTCACATAGGCCCAGATGGTGCCGGCGATGCCGACCGGGACCGAGACGAGGAACACCAGTCGCCAGTCGACGGGACCGAGCAGGCCTCCGAGGACCAGTCCGATGAACGAACCGGCCATCGCCGCGATCATGTTGACCCCGAGGGCGAGGCCGCGCTGGTCGGGGGGGAACGCGTCGGTGAGGATCGCAGTGGAGTTGGCCATGAGGAAAGCCCCGCCCACCCCCTGGAAGACCCTCATGACGATCATCCAGATCGCCGCGTCGGGGCCGTGCATCCAGGTGATCGACAGCATGATCGAGAAGAAGGTGAAGATCGCGAAACCCATGTTGTACATGCGGATCCGACCGAACATGTCCCCGAGGCGCCCGAAGCTCACCACCAGCACGGCGGTGACGACCATGTAGCCCATGAGCATGAACAGGAAGTAGCTGGTGTTGCCGGGGGTGAGCGGGTCGAGGCGGATCCCTCGGAAGATGTCGGGCAGGGCGATCAGCACGATCGAGGCGTCGATGGTCGCCATCAACACCCCGAGGGTCGTGTTGGAGAGCGTGGACCACTTGTGCCTGTAGGGGTCGAGCCCGTCCGGGGAAGTCGCGGCGGTTTCGCGTCCGATGCTCATCGGGTTCTCCTGATCTGCGGTTGCGGTGGTCGGTTCAAGTGCCGGTGGGCGCGTCGGAGGGCTCGGCCAGGCCGGCGGCCAGCACGTCGAAGTGGTAGGCGAGCTCGTCGGCGAGTGAGCCCTCCCCGCCGTTGGCGCACCACGACATCAGCCCGACCCGTGCCGCCGCGAGGGTGGTGGCGACGACGAGGGTCGAGTAGCGGTCGGGGCCGGCTCCGCCTCCCCGGCGCTCGACCAGGGCGGCGACCATCCGGCGCTCGGTCTCGGCCCAGGCGGAGACGTGACGGGCGAGCAGGTGCGGGTCGGAGCGCACCAGCTCGAGGCGCGCGACGAGGTCACGGTGGTCGGTCTCGATCCCGGAGAGAGCTTCGAGCAGCGTCGAGTGCAGGGCGACCTGCGGGGCCTCGTCGGCCGGTCGGGACCGGAGCCGATCGGCCAGGTCTGCCAGGTCGGCCGGGTCGAACCCGCTGATCGCGTCTTCCTTGGTCGGGAAGTAGTTGAAGAAGGTCCTGATCGACACGCCAGCGGCCGAGGCGATGTCCTCCACGGTCACCGCCGACAGCCCGCGGCCAGCGACCAGGTCCACCGCGGCGCGCCGCAGTGCGACGCGCGTGGCGGTCTTCTTGCGTTCCCTCAGCGATCCCGGAGCCGGGTCAACCACCGGAAGACCTCACGAGATGCACTCTAGGCAGAATTGCTCAGACTGCAAAGTCGGGGTGGCCCGGGTGGGCTCGCGACAGCCGGTCAGTCCTGCTGGCCGTCGGTCCCGACCCGGTCCGGTCCAGCCGGGGCCGCCAGCAGCCGGTGGTAGCTCGCCCGGCCGTCGAGCCAGCCGAAGAAGCGGCGGGCCTCCGGACGGTCGCGGCGCCAGCCGGAGCTCTCGAGGGCCCGGCGTCGTTCGGTCTCGGCCCGCGACACGGTCGTGTGGGCGCAGGTGCAGCCGGCGCGAGCGAGCCGGTCGAGCGCCTCCCCGACCAGGGCGGAGCGGACCTCGGGGTCGGCCGGTCGCTCGAGCACCAACTGCAGGCTGCCGTGACGACCCCCGGGTCCTGCTGCGCTGGTCGCCAACTGGGCCACGCCGGCGATCTCGCCATCGGGGTGCTCGGCGAGGAGGACTTCCTCCGACGCCACGGGGCGGTGGTCGGGTCCCGGGCGCCTACCGGGCCCGGAAGGCGCGACGCCCGTCTGGTCAGCTCGGTTCCCGGGGCGGTTGCGTAGCCCGGCGGGCAGCTGGCGGTAAGGCTGCCGGTCGGTCGAGCCGGCCACCCAGCGGGCGAGGCCGGGCGCGTCCGCCGGCCGGGCGACGCGGACGGTCACCCCCTGCGGCGTCGTCGTCGACACCGGATCGGCCACGGGGCCTGAAGAGCTTCGCCGGGCGGACGAGAGGAGGGGTGCCGAATAGATCGAGCGTTCGTCGAGGGCTCGGGCGACGAGGGTCGCTCCGACGACCGCGACGAGCCCGGGGACGAGCAGCGACCCGAGGTGGTCCGTGAGCTCGAAGATCAGGACCCCGGCGGTGAGCGGCGCCTGCATCGTCGCGGCGAGCAGGCAGGTCGCGCCGAGCACGGCGAAGTCACCGACCGGGCTACCGGGCCAGAGGTGGTCCCAGCCGGAGCCGGCGAGCCCGCCGAGAACGGCTCCGGCGCACAGGGTCGGGGTCAGCAGGCCGCCGAGGGCGCCGGAGCGAAGGCATGCGCCGGTGGCCAGTGGTCGTAGGAGGGCCAGCACCGCGAGGGTCGCCACCGCGACCGACCCGGTGAAGCTGAGCTGGGCGAGGTCGAGCCCGTTGCCGAGGATCTGGGGGTAGGCGAGGCCGAGCGCGCCGACCGCTGCGAAAGTGAGGGTCGTGGTCGGTACCAGCGCGATCCCGGACGGCTTGGTGGCCTTCGCCCAGGCGATCAGACGGACGTAGCCGACCGCGGCCAGCCCGGCCAGTGGGCCGAACAGTGCCGCCCATACGACCTCCGACGCGGTGACCGTCGAGACGGCGAGATGGTAAACGGGCCGGTCGGGCAGCCCGACCCAGGCCACCGCGGTCGCGATCGCCGAGGCGGCCACCGCCGGCAGCACCAGCGGCAGGGACAGCGTGCCGAGCAGCACTTCGAGGGCGAAGAGCGCACCGCCGAGCGGCACGTTGTAGACCGCCGCCAGTCCCGCTCCCGCGCCGCAGGCGACGAGCAGGCGCCGTTCCGCCCGCGGGAGGCGGGCCAGGTCGGCGAGCTTGGACGCGAGGGCCGCGGCGGCGTCCTTGGGTGCCCCTTCACGTCCGAGTGAGGCGCCGAGGCCCACGATGACCATCTCGGTGGCGGCGTTGACCAGGGTCGCGACGAGAGGCAGCTCCCCGCTGTGCTGCCATACCGACTCGAGGAGCCCGGCGCCGCCCTTGGTCACCCGGCGCAGCACGTACCAGACCGCGCCGGCCACGAGGCCCGCCAGGATGAGCGCGAGGACCCGGCGACCCGCCGGCGCGGCGTCCACGCCGGCCAGGAAGGACCCGCTCGAGTAGCCGTAGGCGAGGTGCTGGACGGCTCGTAGGAGGCCCATCAGCGCCACCGCCCCCAAGCCCGCTCCGACGCCGACGGTGACGAGCACCGCCCAGAACCGGGTGCTGTAGCCGATCCCCGACCAGGTGAGCGGCACGTTCGGCTGCATCACCGGGTCGGGCGGTCGAGACCCGCCCGCGCTGTCCACTACCGGCGTCTTGCCGATCTCACCACCTGCCTACCCTACCGGCGGCGGTCGGCCCCTCCCGACGGGCGACCTCCACGATCTTGCCAGCCGGACAGGCTGATGTTAGGTTAACCTAACATCAGTGTCGTGCTCGGGGAGCCCCGGACGCCACCGTCGGTGGCCGGCGCTGGGATCGTGGCGGCGCGATTCGGTCATCGCCGGGGCCGGGATCCTGCTCGGCAGCTACGACCTGGCGGCGATCTCGGTGGCCCTCGACCCGCTCGGTCAACGCTGGCACCTGTCGGCCGCGGTGGCCACCAGCCTCGGCACGGCGACCCTGGTCGGGATGCTGCTCGGCTCGCTCTTCGCCGGGGTGCTCTCCGACCGTTTCGGGCGGCGCCGGCTGGTGGTCGCCGACGCCGTGGCCTTCGTGGTCACCACCGTGGTCTCCGCCGCTGCCCCCGACTTCGCACTGCTCGCCGCGGCCCGCCTCGGCACCGGGATCGCCGTCGGCACCGACTTCGCGGTCGTGTTCCCCTTCGTGGCAGAGACCGCCCCCCGGGCCCGGGGAGGCCCGGCGATGCTCTGGATCATGTGGTCCGCCAACTTCGGGACCCTCGCGGCCTACGGGGCCGGTGCGGTGCTGCTGCGGAGCTGGCCGGCTTGGGGCTGGAGGGTCACCCTCGGGCTCGGGGCGGTGGCCGCGCTGCCGTTGCTCGCGGCGCGCCGGGGCCTCAGCGAACCGGTCGGCTGGGACCGGGCCCGGCTCCCGAGCGTGCGCGCCATCCTCGCCTCGGCCGCCGCCCGGGCCCATCGGCGCAATCTGACGGTCATGTCGGCGGCCACGTTCTGCTACCAGGTCGGCGACCAGGGCCTCGGTCTGGTCCTCCCCTTCCTGCTCGCGACCGTCCTCAGCGCCTCCGCCGCCTCGGGTGCGGCTGCGGCCCTGGCGGTGAAGGCGGTCACCATCCCGGCGTCGACGGTGGCGGTGGTGCTGATCGGGGTCCTCGGGCGCCGCCGGCTCGAAGTGGTCGGCTTCCTCGGCCGAGGGGTGACGCTGATCGCCCTCGGGGGCCTGCTGCTCGTCGCCGGCCCGGTGCCGGGCGTGGTGGCCGGGGTCCTGCTCGCCGCCGGGTACTTCTTCGGGGCCGGCGGTCCGGACAAGACGACGGTGATCGCCCCCGCAGACGAGCTCCCCTCCGAGGTGCGCAGCACCGGCCAGGGCCTGTGCCAGGCCGCCGGGCGCCTGGGGGGGATCGTCGGGGTGAGCGTCTACGGGGTGCTCGCCGATGTCGCCGGCCCGGGCGCCGGCCTGGTGGTCCTCGGGGTGGCCGCGCTCGCCGGCGCCGCGGTGAGCCTCCTGGCCCCGGCCGGGACCCGGGCGGAGCGGTCCCCGACCGGTGGGGGGCGTCCCGGACCCGCCGGGCGCGCTAGCCTCTGAGCCGGTAATGACACTGCTGTAAGCCGTCCACAGGGTCGTGCACAGGTGCTGTGGACGACCGGCGGCGGCCTGACCGGCACCCTCGGGGCCCGGTCAGGTGGGACGCCCGGTCGGGCGAGAGGAGAGTCGGCCGTGGCGGCCTCGTTCACCCATCTCCACCTCCACACCGAGTTCTCGATGCTCGACGGGGCGGCCCGGGTCGCCGAGGTGGTGGCCAAGGCCGCTTCGGACGGCCAGCCGGCGATCGGGATCACCGACCACGGCAACATGTACGGGGTCCTCGACTTCTACAAGGCCGCCCGCGATGCGGGCATCAAGCCGATAATCGGCACCGAGGCCTACATGGCCCGGGAGAGCCGTCACGAGCGGCCCGCCCGCCGGGGGCGGCTCGACGACGGCGGCGGCGACGGGGCGGAGGGGTCCAAGCTGTACTACCACCTCACGCTGCTGGCCGAGACCGGCACCGGCTACGCCAACTTGATGAAGCTGTCGAGCAAGGCGTACCTGGAGGGCTACTACTTGAAGCCGCGGGTCGACTGGGACATGCTCGCCGAGCACCACGACGGCCTGATCGCCACCACCGGGTGCCTCGGCGGGGTGGTCCTCCAGGCGCTGCTCGCCGGCAACCCGGCGAGGGCGACCGAGCTGGCCGCCCGCCTCCAGGACATCTTCGGGCGCGACAACCTCTTCGTCGAGCTGCAGGACCACGGCCTGGCCGACCAGCGCCGTACCAACCCACA
>JAKABK010000119.1 GCA_021796905.1 Actinomycetes bacterium | reverse complement strand
GTTGCCGGCGACGGTGGTGGCCTTCGTGTCGCCGGTCAGCTGGCTGCCCACCCCGGGCTACTGGTTCGGCTGGCAGGTGACCGTCTTCACCCTCGTCGGCCTCTTGGTCGCGATCCGCCGGCACCGCGACCTGACCGTCGTGGCGGTGCCGGTCTACGCCGCGATGACCCTGCTGTACCCGTTCATCAACCAGCGGCGGGTGATCCTCGTCCTGCCGGTCGTGCTCGCCTGGTACGCCCTCGGGGTGCACGCCACCGTCGTCTTCGTCGCCCGCTACGCCCGCCGGCACCTGTCCGCGCGACGCTCCGGGAGGGCGAGGCGGGTCGGCTGGACCGGCTTCGCCCTGGCCGCCGTCGTGCTCGTCGTCGCGCCGCTCGCCTCGCAGTTCCCCCGGGACTACCTGTACGGCTTCGGCCAGTCGAGCTCCCGGCTCCGGGGGTCCCGGGCGATGGAGCTGCTCGCCGCCCTGCGCCCGCACTCGACGGTGGTCGAGACCGAGTACCGCTACGGCACCGCCCTCTTCGACGGGCACCGGACCGACAACACCGCTTTCACCCTGATCTACCACGACGGCTGCTCGCTCGCGAGGGCCCGCCGGGGGATCGCAGCGGACCACGCCGGGTTCCTCGTGATCGGCGACCTGAACAAGCCGGAGGTGACCGAGAGCGTCTGTCTGATGAAGATGGCCACCACCCTGCCCTGGTCGGTGCGGCTGCTGCGCACCGAGCGCGACGAGACCACCGTCTTCGAGCTGATCGGTCCCGGTACCGCCCACCCCGGCCTTCGCAGCCTCCTGCCCGAAGCGTCGCTCTCCGGGTCCGGGGGGATCGCCGCCCTCCGCCTCCACCGCCTCGGCGGGGGGCGGGGGGACGCCGGCGATCATCCCGGCTCCGCCCCGACCACCACCGTCGGGGCGGGGGGCGAAGGGGTGATCACCTGGAGGTGGGCCCGGTCGCGTACCATCAGCCAGGTGAGCTTGGGAGAGGCGGGTGTGCTGGCCGCCGGCCGGCGGCCCCAGCGCGGTTCGTTGAGGGCTGGAGCGACCAGGTACGTGTCCGTCCAGCTCGAGACCCGATCGGGGCAGTGGCTGACCCTTCGGTCGGCGCCCGGGGCGGTCGGCGACCACGGGTCGGCCCCCTACCTGCTCGACCAGCTGCCCCGGCCGGTCCGGGCCCGCGCGCTGCGGGTGGTCGTCGGGGCGCCGGCGGGATCGCTCGGGCGCCGGGTGTTCGCCGAGGACTTCGTGGCGCTCGGACCGGCAGCCGGTGCTGGCGCTGCGGGTGGGGCGGCTTCGTGATCGGCCGGCGGCGCGGTCCCGCTCCCGGCGGGGTGGGGCCGACCCCGGGCGGTATCGTCCCGGCCCCGGCCGAGGGGACCCTCGACCCGGCCACCCTGGCAGACGGCGTCCTGGACGACGGCCTCCTTTCGGGAGGCGTCCCGGCAGACGGCGTGCTGGCAGGAGGTGACGGTCCCGCCGGCGCTGCGGTCGCCACCGCCACCCGGCCCGGTCGGCTCGCCTCCGCCCGCAGCTCCCCGCTGGTCCGCAAGGTCACCGGCTACTCCGCAGGGTCGGTGATCGCCGCGTTCACCTCGGAGCTGGCCTTCGCCGGGTCCTTCGGGGCGCTGCATGTCGGCACCACGCTCGCTTCGCTGATCGGCTTCATCGGGGGCGCGATCCCCAACTACGTGCTCAACCGTCGTTGGGCGTGGAAGGACCAGGGGAGCCGGAGCCGCCGCGACGAGATCCTCCTCTACGCCGGGGTGTCGATCGCGAGCTTCGCGGCGTCGGCGGTGGTGACCGGTTACGCCGAGCGCTGGGCCCGCAGCTTCACCGGTACCCGCGGTTGGCAGGTCGTGCTCGTGGGGGCCGCCTACCTGGCGGTCTCGGGGGTCTTCTTCGTCGGCAAGTTCGTCGCCTACGAGCTGATCGTGTTCACCAAAGGCCCTGGCGGGCGGGCAGGTTCCGGCGGGCGACGGCGCGCAGCCGCCACCAGGTCGACAAGACCACCTTCGTGAAACGCCAGCCGTAGACCAGGTTCCCACCCTTCTTCGAGGCCCCGACGTGGCGCTTGCGCATGGTGACCGGCGCCTCGAGCACCCGGAACCCGTTGGCGATGGCGCCGATCAGCAGCTCCGAGCTCTGGTACTGCATCTGGCGGAGCTCGACGGTCGCCGCGACCTCGGCCCGCATCGCCCGCAGCCCGTTGGCCGGGTCGGTGACCCGAACCCCGGTCAGGATGCTGATCAGGGTCCCGAAGACCACCACTCCCAGCGCCCGGACCGAGTCGTCGGTGTGGGCGACGCCGAGCCGACGCGACCCGGTCACGAAGTCGGCCCGGTCGTCGGCGAGCATCGCCACCATTGCGTCGAGCTCCTTCGGGTCGAACTGGCCGTCGGCGTCGGCGGTGGCCACGTAGCGCGCCCCGCCGGCGCACGCGACCCGGTAGGCGACCTTGAACGCGTTGCCCTGCCCGGTGTTGGCCCGCAGGGTGGCCACCAGGGCACCGGCCTCCCTCGCCCGGGCTCCGGTGTCGTCGGCCGACCCGTCGTCTACGACCAGGACGTCGACGGGCATGCCGGCGAGCCGGGCGGGGACGCTGCTCACGACCCCCGCCACCGAGGCACCCTCGTTGTAGGCGGGGATCACGACGACCACCTCGGCGAGCCGGTCGGGGTGCTCACGACGGAAGGCGGCGACCGCATCGTCGTTCACCCCCCGGGCCTCGAGCGGGTCCCGGGTCCGGGGAGGGGCGTTGGGAGCTGCCGCATCGGCAGACGGGGTCTGGGTCGGGCCGGCCCCCGGCGGCACGTCGGTGTCGGTCACGGGGACGAAATGCTACCAGCGCCCCCAGCTCCCTGGGCGTCCTCGGGGGTCCGGCGGCTCGGTGCAGGCGAGGGTCGGCGCTGCCGGCGAGCGGTCCTGTCGTCAGCCGGCGGCTCCGGTCCACACGCTCCGCCCGGTTGCCACCGGTGGCGGCGGTCTGGTAGTGCTCTCAGCGGGTCGCCCGCCGCTCGGACGTCCCGGTCCCGCCGACGCCGAGCCCCGAGGAGTGCCTGTGCCCATCGCAGAACGAGCGGCCGGAGCGGTCCCCGCGTCCCCGACGACCACCGGTACCGTCGCTCGGAGCCGACCGTGATCGACCCGCGACTGCTCGCCGAGGACTTCGAGCAGACCGCCCGGCGGCTGGCCCGCAAGGGCGTGGACCGCCAGCTGCTGGAGTCCGCTCGGGAGGCCGCAGCAGCCCGCCGGGCGGCGATCGTCGCCACCGACGAAGCCCGTCGCGAGTTGAACTCCGGGTCCGCCGAGGTCGGCCGCTTGGTGCGCGAGGGCCGAGCGGACCTGGCCGAAGCCAGGCGAGCCGAGCTCGCCGCGGCAGGCGGCCGCCTCGCCGCCCTGGAGAGCGAGCGTCGGCGGGCCGAGGAGAGCTTCGACGACCTGATCGCCCGCATCCCCAACCTCCCCGACGACCTCGTCCCAGACGGCTCCTCGGAGGAGGACAACCGGGTGGTCCGGGTCGAGGGCTACGACGCCGGCGCCTTCGAGGGTCGTGGGCTGCGCCCGCACTGGGAGGTCGCCGAAGCCCTCGGGATCATGGACACCGAGCGGGCCGCTAAACTGAGCGGGGCGATGTTCGAGGTCCTGCGCGGCGGCGGGGCCCGCCTGCTGCGGGGACTGGTCAACTTCGGTCTGGACCTGCACCGCGACCGCTACGAGGAGACCGTCGTTCCCCACATGGTCCGCACCGAGGTGATCGAGCGCACCGGGCACCTCACCAAGTTCGACACCCAGGCCTACCGTCTGCGTGACGACGAGCTGTGGCTGCTGCCGACCGCCGAGGTGGCGCTCATGGGCCTGCCCCAAGGCGAGATCCTCGCCGAGGGCGACCTGCCCAAGCGGAGCATGGCGTACTCGGTGTGCTGGCGACGGGAGGCGGGCGCCGCCGGCCGGGAGACCCGGGGGATGCAACGCCTCCACGAGTTCCACAAGGTCGAGCTGGTGTCGCTCTGTACCCCCGAGACCAGCCAGGACGAGCTCCAGTCGTTGCTCGCCGACTGCGAGGCGACCCTCAGGGTCCTCGGCCTGCCGTACCGGGTGGTCGAGCTGTGCGCCGGGGACCTCACCTTCTCCTCGTCGCGGGTCTACGACCTCGAGGTCTACGCCCCTGGTACCGGCCGCTGGCTGGAGGTGTCGTCGGTGAGCCTGATCACCGATTTCCAGGCTCGTCGCGGCGGGATCCGCTTCCGCCGGGCGGGGAGCGGGACCGTCGAGCTGGTCCACTCGCTAAACGGCTCCGGGCTCGCCACCCCCCGGGTGTGGGCGGCGATCGTCGAGCACGGCCAGCAACCGGACGGCACGATCCGCCTGCCCGAGGCGCTGGTCCCCTACGTCGGCACCGAGCTGATCACGGGCTGAGCTGGTCACCGGCCGAAGGCTCAGCGACCGAGGGTCACGGGCCGAGGGCCCGCCAGCCGAGCCCGGCGGTGCCGACCAGGCGGGCCGGTTGCCACGCCGCAGGGTCCCCCAGCCCGGCTCACGACGGCCTCGCCGTCTCGATCGCCGCTCTGAGGGAGCACAGCGAACGCCCGAGCGACCAACGCCCCCGAACCTCCGCCCGGAGGGCCAGCCGGGCGGCGCTGCCGACGCCGGCGGCGGCCACGATCGCCTCGGCCAACGCCGGCGCGTCGCAGGGGTCGACGGTGCGGCCCGGGGAGAGGGTCGCCTCGGCCAGCCCGCCCAACCCGCTGCTCACCACCGGCACCCCGACCGCCTGCGCCTCGGCGGCGACCATACCGAAACCCTCCGGGCCGATCGAGGGGACGACGACCACCTCGGCCCGGGCGACCAGTGCGGCCATCGCCTCACGGGTCGCCGGTGGGGGGACCAGCTCGCAGCGGGGGGCGCCGGCGACCACGGCCCGCAGCTCCCGGTGCTCGCCGGTAGGTACCGTCCAGGGCGAGAGGAAGTCGGTGACCCCGATCCGCTTGGCGGCCAGGACCGGCTCGTGGCTGGCGGCGACCAGCTGACGGACCCCCTTCTTGGTGAGCAGCCGGTTCGGGGCGAGGACCCACCCCGGCGTCGGGTCCGCGTCGATCCGGGTGAAGGCATCCCCCACGAACGGATCGACCACCGCGACGCTCTCCCGGTCGCGGCCGAGCGCCGAGGCCGCGGCGGCTGCGAGCGCTCCACTCACCGCGGCCACCCCGGCCCGACCGACGAGACCGACCGGGTCGCGACCGGCCAGCTCCCAGGCGTCCGGCCAGTTGTGGAGCAGATGGAGGGTCGGGGCCCGGACCTGCTCCTGCCACCCCGGCCGGTTGTCGAGCACGACGACGTCGGGCGCGAGGCTGTCGATGAGGGCATCGAGGCCGGCGGGGTGGCGGGCGAGCTCGTGGCGGGTGACGGCCGTCGCCACCCCCACGGCGGTGCCGGGCGAGCCGATCAGGTGGACCTCGTCGCCGTCGGCGGCGAGAGCGGTCGCCCACCCGTCGAGCAGTGTCTCGAGTGCGCCCGCACCGACGCGTGCCGGCGCGAGCTCGGTGCCGACCAGCGCGATCCTCACCGGCGTCCGGGCCGCCCGGTCATGCCCGGAGGCTACAGGCGCGTGCCAGGATCACCGGCGTGCCCGAGCGTTTGTTGGTCCTCGACGGTGACTACGGCGTCGACGACGCCATCGCCTTGTTGTCCCTCGCCGGCGAGCCGGGGGTGCGGATCGTGGCGGTCGGCAGCGTCCACGGCAACACCGACGCCGCCCGCGCCGCCCGCAATGCCCTGACCGTGCTCGACCTGGTAGGTCTACGGGAGGTGCCCGTCGCCGTGGGCGCCGCCCGGCCGCTCGCGCAACCGGTGGAGCTCAGCGCCGAGGTCCACGGCGACGACGGGTTGGGTGGCGCCGCACCGCCGCCGACGGCGGTCGACCGGCAGCCGGTCGGGACGCCTGCGGCGGTGCAGCTCGTGGAGGTGGTCCGCGCCCACCCGGGCGGTTGCACGCTGCTCGCCACCGGGCCACTCACCAACCTGGCGCTTGCCGTGCTGCTCGACCCCGGGATCGTGGGGCTGGTGGCCCGCGTGGTGGTCATGGGCGGGACCCTCGACGCTCCCGGCAACGTGGGGACCCACACCGAGGCCAACTTCGCGCACGACCCGGAAGCCGCCGATCTCGTGCTGGCTGCGGGCTGGCCGGTGACCGTGGTGGGGCTGGATGTGACGATGCGGACCTGGCTGGAGGAGGCCGACCTGGCCCGGCTGGCGGCGAGCGGCGCCCCCGCCGCCCGCTTCGCCTCGGCGATGCTGATGCACTACGTGGAGTTCTACCTGGGTCGCTACGGGCGGCGCGGGTGCCCGATGCACGACCCCACGGCGGCACGCCTCGCCCTGCAACCGGAGC
>JAKABK010000118.1 GCA_021796905.1 Actinomycetes bacterium | reverse complement strand
CTCGCTGGGTGGCGGCTCCGCTAGGCGGCGGCGCGACCCGACGGCGGGGCCGCCTTCCTGCGGGTCCGCATCGCCATGTCCGGCCAGCGCACGTCCCAAACCAGGCGCATCCGCTCGAGGAGCCGGATGATCATGGCGCTGGTGTCGAGCTGGAGACGCCCCACTCCGTGCCGGGCAGAGGTCGGCTCGGCGTGGTGGAAGTTGTGCCAGGACTCCCCCATCGACAGCGGGGCCAGCCACCAGACGTTCCCGCTGCGGTCCTTGGTCCGGTAAGGGCGACGACCCGACACGTGACAGACCGAGTTGATCGCGAACGTGACGTGGTACAGCAACCCGACCCGCACCAGGCTCCCCCAGAAGAACGCCCACCACGCCCCCTGCCACGACCAGGTCCACAAGCCGCCGACGAGGGGCGGGAGGAGCATCGAGATCACGACCCAGAGCGGGAACAGCTCCGAGATCCTCCGCATCGACTTGTCGGCGTGGAGATCGGGTGCGTACTTGGCCTGCGAGGTCTGCTCCCAGTCGAACAACCATCCGACGTGGGAGTAGACGAAGCCCTTGGTGAGCGCCGCCAGGCTGTGCCCGTAGCGCCAAGGCGAATGGGGGTCGCCGTCACGGTCGGAGAAGCGGTGGTGGCGACGGTGATCGGCCACCCACTGGATGACCGGACCCTGGATGGCCATGCTCCCGCAGATGGCCAGCACCATCTGCACGGAGCGGCGAGCCCGGAAGGACCGGTGGGTGAAGTGGCGGTGGAACCCGACGGTGACCCCGTGACCGGTGACGGCGTACATCACCCCGGCGATCAGCAGGTCCCGCCAGCCGAGCCCTCGGCCCCAGAGCAGCGGCACGGCGGCGATCACCGCTGCGAAGGGCACCACGATGAACACCCCGAGAGCCCACTGCTGCCAGGCCTGCTTGCGGGACGGACCGAGCTCGTCGCCGAGCGGCTCGAGGACATCGGGATCGGAGGGAAGCTCGATGGCGGTCATCACCCTCTTTTCAAGGCTGGTCGGGGCGCCCGGAGTATTCCAGATCCCGGGGTACCGCTGCGGGCTGGTCGCGGTCCCCGACCTCCATTAGACTCCCCCCGGGTGGCAGTTGACCAACTGGAGGGCACCCCGCCGCATCGGGATGCGCGGTCCGGCCCGCGGCGCTGAGCGGGGTCTCGCCGGTGGCGAGCCCACGGTGTCGGCTCGGCGTCGTTGACCTGGAGCTGGCCGGAGGGCGCCCGGGCGTGGCTGGCTGCGGTCGAGAGCCTCGAACCGTCGAGCCGCGGGTCGGTTCCGGACGTGCCGACCCTGGCGGGGTGGGCGGCGAGCGGGACCGGGCGCAGCCCCGACGGCTGCCCCACCCCACCTGACGGCTGCTGCGAGCACGGCCTGGCGTCGTGGTGGCTGGTGGCTCTCGCCGAGCGCGACCGGGCCGCCCGGCGCCCGGGGGGCGGGTGGGACCGGGCGCTCGCCCTTCCCCACCCGGACCGCCTGGACCTTCACGACCCGACAGCGCGGGCAGTCGTCTCGGCCCACGACACCGCCCTCGAGGTCGGGGCCGCGGGCTACAGCGACCCGGCGAGCGGCCTGTTCGTGCTCACCGCCCGCCGTCTCCGGGCCAGGCCGACTGCTGCGAACGGGGCTGCCGGCACTGCCCCTGGCTGCCGCTCAACGCAGGACGGCCAGCAGGGCGAAGCGTCCGCAGGGGCGCTCCGCCCGGTCACTGAAGAACCAGCGGCCCCCGCGCGTGGGCAGCCGGGCGGTGGTCAGGTTCCCGGGACGCAGCCCGGCGGAGAGCAGGACCCGCTCGTTGGCTCTCCAGACATCGAAGGTCCACTTCCCGGTCCCGTCGGGTGCGAGCACGTCGCCTACCGCCGACCCGAACGCATCCCCGGCCGCTGCCGCGACGTCCTCGCCCACCTGGTAGGCCTCGGCGGGCACTGCAGGCCCCTGGACGGCGAGGATGTCCTCCCGGCGGGAGCCACCGGCGACCAACGCCTCGACCGCCGCGGCCGCCACCCCGGCCACCGCCCCACGCCAGCCGGCGTGGACACCGGCGACGGCGTGCCCGACCGGGTCGTAGAGGGCCACGGGGGCGCAGTCGGCGACGAGGATCGCTAGCCCGACACCCGCCTCGCGGGTCACGAGAGCATCGGTGCCCCCCACCGCCGTCTCCCACTGCCGCGCGCCGCGGCCGCTGTCGGCGGTCCCGACGACCGCCACACCCCGCCCGTGGACCTGGTGGGCGAAGACGAGGTCGTCGAGACCGAGACCGACGCTGAGCGCCGCCCGCTCCCGGTTGGCGACCACCACCGCCGGGTCGTCACCGACGTGCAGGCCGAGGTTCAGCTCGGCGTAGGGGCCGGTCGAGAGGCCGCCGGCCCGGGTCGTCACGACCACCTCGACCCGGCGGTCGGCGAGGACCGGGAAGGTGAGGACCGGGAGCCCGCCGCGGACCTCGAAGGCGTGGGTCGCCGGCGCCATCGTCCGCACGGTACCGGATGGCCACCGTCGGGAAGACGCCACCAACCGGGCGGAGCTGGAGGCGGTCCCGGACCGGAGGCGGGACGTTCAGCGGAAGTCCCGGGAGCGGAGAACGGCACCCAGGGCGAGGGGCTCGAGGCGCTCGGCCAGGACGTTGATCACGGTGTCGACCCGTTCGAGACGGCCGGCGACCACCAGCGCCGGGGCTTCCCGGGCGACCCGCCGGTAGCGGGCCCACACCCCCTGGCGGACGACGACGTTCACGAGCCCGGTCTCGTCCTCGAGGTTGACGAACGTGATGCCCGCCGCGGTCGCGGGCCGCTGGCGATGGGTGACCACCCCGGCGACCTGGACCAGCCGGCCGTGGGCCACGCCCGCCAGGCCGGCGGCGGTGACCACCCCCTTGTTCCGGAGCGCCTCGCGCACCAGCTCCGTCGGGTACCGGTCGGGGGACAGCCCGGTGGCCCACAGGTCGGCACGGTTGACCTCGGCAGTGGTCATGCCCGGCAGGGTGGGTGGCTCCACCCCGGTCGACAAGCCGGGCAGGCGGGCCGAGCGGGCCCGGCCGGCCGACCTCCCGGGCGCTGCCCCGCCGGCCGTCGCCAGGTCAGCTCCCGCATGGGCTGCCGCCCCCGCCACCCACATCGCCGCGCGCCGGTCCAACCCGAAGCAGCCGAACGCCCCCGCTGTCGCCAGTGCCTCCGCCTGCGCGGCGGTGATCCCCGTCCGGCGCACCACGTCCTCCACCCCGGTGAAGGGTTGGGCGACGGCGATCCGCTCGGCCAGCTCCTCGCCGATGTGGCGCACGTAGGACAGCCCGAGGCGCACCGCCGGTATCGGGCCGGGGACGACAGGGCCATCAGCGCGGGCGGTGGCGGCGCCGGTGCCATCTCCGGTGGTGTCAGCGCCGGTGGTGTCGGCCGCCGGCGCCGCCTCGAGGCGCGAGCGCGCCCCGCTCGAGTTGACGTCCGGGCGGCGCACTACCACCCCGTGGCGGCGGGCGTCGGCGACGATCGTCTGCGGCGACCAGAAACCCATCGGCTGGCTGTCGAGCAGCCCGGCGGTGAACGCCGCCGGGTGGTGCAGCTTCAGCCACGCCGAGGCGTACACCAGGTAGGCGAAGCTCACCGAGTGGCTCTCGGGGAACCCGAAGTTGGCGAAAGCGACGAGCTTGTCGTGGATCTCGTCGGCCACCACCCCGGTGATGCCCCGCTCGGCCATACCGGCATAGAGGCGGGCCCGGAGACGCTCCATGCGCTGCGTGCTGCGCTTGGAGCCCATCGCCTGGCGGAGCTGGTCGGCTTCGGCGGCGCTGAAGCCGGCGACGTCGATGGCCATCTGCATGAGCTGCTCCTGGAACAACGGCACCCCGAGGGTCTTGGCCAGGCTGCGCTCGAGCAGCGGATGGAGGTAGGTGACCGGCTCGACCCCGTTACGCCTGCGGATGTAGGGGTGCACCGATCCGCCCTGGATCGGCCCGGGGCGGATCAGGGCGACCTCCACCACCAGGTCGTAGAACTGCCGGGGTCGTAGCCGCGGCAGGGTCGCCATCTGGGCACGGCTCTCCACCTGGAACACCCCGACCGTGTCCGCCCGGCACAGCATCTCGTAGACGGCGTCCTCCTGGGGGAGGGCGGCCAGGTCGATCGTCTCGCCGTGGAAGGTTGCGACGTGGTCGACGGCGGCGTGCAAGACGCTGAGCATCCCGAGGCCGAGCAGGTCGAACTTGACCAGCCCGGTGGCTGCGCAGTCGTCCTTGTCCCACTGCAGCACGCTGCGCCCCGGCATGCGGGCCCACTCGACCGGGCACACCTCGGCGACCGGGCGGTCGCAGATGACCATCCCCCCGGAGTGGATACCGAGATGGCGGGGGAAGTGCGCCACTTCGGAGGCGAGCGCCATGACCGCTTCAGGTATGTCGTGGTCGAGGGTCGCCCCGAGCGGACCCCACTGGTCCACCTGTTTGGACCAGGCGTCGAGGGTCCCGGGGGCGGCCCCGAGCGCCTTGCCCATGTCGCGCACCGACGAACGGGGCCGGTAGGTGATCACGTTGGCGACCTGGGCGGCGCATCCGCGCCCGTAGCGACCGTAGACGTACTGGATGACCTCCTCCCGGCGGCCCGACTCGATGTCGACGTCGATGTCGGGGGGCCCGTCGCGCTCGGGGGACAGGAAGCGTTCGAACAGCAGCCCGAGGCGCACCGCGTCGGCCCTGGTGATGCCGAGGGCGTAGCAGACCGCCGAGTTGGCCGCCGACCCGCGCCCCTGGCAGTAGATGTCGTGGGCCCGGCAGAACTCGACGATGTCCCACACGACGAGGAAGTAGCCGGCGAAGCCGAGCTGGTCGACGACGGCGAGCTCGTGGTCGATCTGCGCCCACGCACCGGGATGCTCGGGGGCGTCGCGGGGACCGTAACGGCGGCGTGCGCCCTCCTCGGCGAGTCGGCGCAGGTAGACCATCTCGCTCTGCCCGCCCGGGGTCGGGAACGGCGGGAGCCGGGGGGCGACCACCCGCAGGTCGAACGCGCACGCCCGCCCGAGCTCGGCGGCGGCCTCCACCACCCCGGGGTAGCGGGCGAAGCGCCGGGCCTGCTCCGCCCCGCTGCGCAGGTGGGCGGCGCCCGAGGCGGGCAACCAGCCGTCCATGTCGTCCAGGCTGCGTCGGGCCCGTACCGCTGCCAGGACCGACGCCAGGCGCCGGCGGTCGGGGCGGTGGTAGTGGACGTTGTTGGTGGCGACCACCGCGGCACCGGCCCGGTCAGCGAGGGTGACCAGCGCGTCGTTGCGGGCGGAGTCCAGCGGGTCGCCGTGGTCCCACAGCTCGACCACGACGTTGGCCGCTCCGAGCGCGGCCTGGAGCCGGGCGAGCTCGGTGGCCGCCGCTGCCGGACCGGCGCTCACCAAGGCGTCGGGCACCGCACCCTTGCGGCACCCGGTGAGCAGCACCCAATGGTCCGCCCGACCCTCCAGCCGTGGTATAGGTCTGGACACATCGGCCAGGTCGGGCACCGCGCCCGAGCCGAGAGCGCCGAGGGTGGCGAGGTCGAGGGTGGGCCGCCCTTTGCCTCCTCCCCGCAGGTGCGCCACCGACAGCGCCCGGGCGAGGCGGGTGTAGCCGACCGGGTCGCGGGCCAGGACCACCACGTGGGTCCCGGCCGGGTCGGCCACGCCGGTCCGCCGCGGGACTGCGCTCCCCGCACCCATCGGCGGGGCGCCGGGCGGGTCGAGGGTCACCTCCGCCCCGAAGATCGTCGGCATCCCCACCTCCCGGGCAGCCTCGGCGAAGCGGACCACCCCGTAGAGGCCGTCGTGGTCGGTGACCGCCAGCGCCTCCAGTCCGAGGCGGACGGCCTCTTCCACCAGCTCCTCGGGGTGGGAGGCCCCGTCGAGGAAGCTGAAGTTGGAGTGGCAGTGCAACTCGGCGTAGGGAACCGACCCGCGGGACCTGGCGACGGGCAGGCCCGCCGGGGCGGCGCAGGCAGGGCGCTCGAAGGCGGGGGCGTCGTTGCCGTCGCCGGCCGGGCGGGAGCGCCCCGACAGCCGTGCCTCCAGCTCCGCCCATCGAAGCGGCGGGTTGTCGAAGCCCATCCCGCCAGAGTATCGAACACATGTTCGCTCCTGGCGCCTGGGGGCGGCGCGTCAGGGATGCGCTCAGCCCAGACGTTCCTCGATCCGGTCGAGGCGGGCTTCGATCCGCTCGAAGACGGCCGTCGCCAAGGCCACGAAGCGACCGAGCAGCTCAGCGGTGTCGGCCTGCTCGCTGACGACACCCCCTACGGTGTCGATCAACGCCCCCACCTGCCCCGCCAGAGCATCCACCCTCTGGGTAAGAGCATCCATCCTCTGAGCGAGAGCATCCACCCGCTCCGTCAACGCCCCCACCTGCCCCGCCAGAGCATCCACCCGCTCCGTC
>JAKABK010000117.1 GCA_021796905.1 Actinomycetes bacterium | reverse complement strand
ACCCACGTGAGCCGCACGATGGCCAAGCTGCACGCCAGGGACCGGGCGCAGCTGGTCGTCGCCGCCTACGAGACCGGCCTGGTCCGCCCCGGGCTGCCATGAGGCGAAGCGCCTGCCTGCCCGGGGCGGGGAGCCGGCCTGCGATGGCGCGACCGCGGGCCCCGGGGCGGCGCCGGGCTGTCCGGCGGTGACGGGCGCTCAGGGCGGCGGGACCGCCCCGAGGACGTCGTCGAGCGCGATCCGCACCCCGGGCAGGCCGTCGACCCCGAGGACCTCACCCCTTCGGGCCACGTGCAGGTCGGCGTAGGCCGACGTCCCCGGGCTGCGCATCTCGAGGACCAGCCCGCCGGTCAGGTCGACGACCCAGTAGAGCGGTACAGCGGCGGCGGCGTACAGCGGTGCTTTGACGTCGCGGTCCCAGGCGAGCGAGGTGTCGGCGACCTCCACCACCGGGTGTCGGCTGCCCCAGGGCTGTGGGTGTCGTAGTCGTCGGGTCGGGGACGCAGCAGGACCAGGTCCGGTTGCGGCTCGGATCGTTCCCCGAGACGGACCGGGTTGTGCACCGACACCACCGCCTCGTCGCCGACCGCGGTCACGAGCAGGCGGGTGAGGCGGTTGACGCACGCCAGGTGACGGTTGCCGATCGGTGCCATCGAGACGACCTCCCCGTCGATCAGCTCGACCCGGGAGTCCTCGTCGAAGATCCCGGCGTCGCCCATGGCGTGGGGCTCGTCCACACTGAACGCGTACCGCTCCGCAGCGGTGGCCACCACCGGGACGTACCGCCGGGCCGGTCGCCGCCCGAGGGCGTCACCCGGCCAGCCCCGCGCTCCGGGCACTGGGCCAGAGCCCGAGATCGATCCCGGGATGGGTGCTCGCGAGCCTCGCCATGTCGGACGCGTAGTGCTCGGCCAGCTCGGCGTCCCGGGCGGGGCTCGCCCGCCATGCGCGGCGCCTGTCGCCGCGGTTGACCCCCGAGGCCAGGTCCAGCGGTCTCCAGGTGTCGTCGAGGTCGAGGAAGGCGAGGGTGCGGGCCAGCTCGCCGGCGGGGTCGTCACGGCATCTCTCGTACTGGAGCACCAGCATCTGCGCCCGACCGAAGACCGCCTCGAAGCGCTCCAGGTCCGCGGCGTACAGTCCCCGGTGGTAGGCGTCTACCCGGTCGGCGGCGGTCAGCCTCCCGGTGTAGGTGAGCTGGTGGGCGCACCCCGAGCGGTACCGCTCGACCGGGTCGCGCAGGATCACGAGCAGCTTGGCGTCCGGGGCTGCGGCGCGCAGCCGGGTCGGCACCCAGTCCTGGTAGAGGTAGTCGGGGGTCCACTCGCCGCTGAGGCGCCCCGCGGGACGGGGGAACCAGCCGTGGTAGGCGGCGATGTCGGCCCCGGTCAGGTCCCGCTCGGCGAGAGCCGAGAAGAAGTGCCGCTCCTTGTGCACCCCGGGATGGCAGTAGACCCCGGGATGGCGGGCGATCAGCGAGTGCCACCAGGTGGTGCCCGCCTTTTGCACCCCGATCCCGACGAAGCCGGGGGGTCCGCCCACCAGGCCGTCCGCCGGGGGCGGCGAGTGGTGGTCGAAGCGCGGGTCCCACGGCGGCAGCCTCCCGGTCAGGGCCAGCAGCCGGGCGCGCGTCGGTGGGGGCAGGCGGAGGAACTGGCGGCGTGCGACGTCGCCCAGGTACGCCCGGTTCATCGGCGGGGTCCGCCGCTCGCCGCGCTCGTCCAGGTCAGTCCTTCTCGGGTTCGCCGTGGTCCTGGTTGGCTCTGTCGGCCCGCCAGTAGGCCTTGGCGGAGATCGCGTCGGCCGGCCAGCCGTGGCCGACCAGCCATCCCCGCAGCACGCCGACCGTCTTCGCCTCACCCCCGAGGTAGGCGTGGCCGCCGGCCCCGCCGGCGGGCAGGTCGAGGCGTTCGAGGGCGTCGACCAGCTCCACCCCCGGCTCGCCGGAACCGACCGGGTTGCGGGTCACCCAGACCGGCCCCCGGACCCGGGCGACCGCCCGGTGTGCTTGCTCGCCGACGTCGGCACCGACCTCCAGCACGACGGTCGCCTCGGCCTCGGCCGGCAGCGACTCGAGCATCGCCAGGCTGGCGCCCAGGTAGGTGTCGTCGCCGACCAGCAGGTGCCAGGCGGCGTCCTCGCGGGGCCAGATCTTGCCTCTCGGCCCGATCGCCTCGAGCTGGTCACCGGGCTCCACGCTCGCCACCCAGGCGGCGCCCGGCCCGTCGCCGTGGACGAGGGTGAGCAGATCGGCGGTCGCCCGTGACCGGTCGAGGCTCCGGATGCTGTAGCGGCGGGTGATCCGCCGGCCCCCGGGGTTCGGGACCGAGATCGTCAGGTCCTGGCCGGGATGCCACACGACGCCGGCGAGGCGGGGGTCCTCGACGGTGACCCGCCGCAGGCCGGGGGCCTCGTCGACGACGGCCACGACCCGCAACGCCAGGCCGTCGACCCCCATGCGCTCGGCGAGAGCGGCGGTCGGTCCGCTCACCGGCCGGGGGCTGCCCTGGCCGGCAGCAGCGGGGTGGTCGGTGGCGGTGTCGCCCATGTCGCCTCGCTCTCCTCTTTCCCCGGCGGGGGGACCGGGACCCTTACAGTAGCGCTCTCGGCGTTCACCACCGGTCGTGGACCAGCGGCCGGACCGTCTCGTCGTAGACCGCCTGCACCGTGGCGGCGACCTCTGGTCCGAGCGGGTCGCGGGAGCCGACCGCCGCGTTGCGGGTCGCCTGGTCGGGATTGCGGGCCCCGGGGATCACCGCGGTCACCCCGGGAGTGTCGATCAGCCAGCGCAGCGCGACCTCCGGCAGGGTCCAACCGTCGGGGACCGCTGTCGCGGCGAGCCGGCGGGCCGCGGCGACCCCCACCTCGTAGGGCACCCCCGAGAAGGTCTCGCCCACGTCGAAGGCCGCCCCGTGACGGTTGTAGCTCCGGTGGTCGCCGGCGTCGAAGGTCGTCGACTCGTCGTAGCGCCCCGACAGCAGCCCCGAGGCGAGCGGCACCCGGGCGAGGACCCCGACCCCCGCGGCCGCGCACGCCGGGAGCAGCTCCTCGGTCGGCTTGAGCCGGAAAGCGTTGACGATCACCTGGAGCGTCGCCACCCCCGGTCTCCGGATGGCTGCCAGACCCTGGGCGACGGTCTCGACCGACACGCCGTAGGCCCCGAGGACCCCCTCGTCGACCAGCTCGTCGAGGGTGGAAAAGACCACGTCGTCGTCGAGCACCGCGTCCGGGGGGCAGTGGAGCTGGGTGAGGGGGATCGTCTCGACCCCGAGGTTGTCCCGGCTGCGCAACGCCCACGAGCGCAACGCGGAGGGGGTGTAGTTGGCCGGGTCCTGGGGAACCCGCCGGCCGCACTTGGTGGCGACGGTGAGCCCCGCCTCGGGACGTTCGGCGAGCAGCCGCCCGACGAGACGTTCGCTGCGCCCGTCGCCGTAGACATCCGCGGTGTCGAACAGGCTGACGCCGGCGTCGACCGCGGCGTGGAGGGTCGCCATGGCGTCGGTCTCGCTCACCTCCCCCCAGTCCCCGCCGAGCTGCCAGCAGCCGAGACCGACCACCCCGACCTGTCGGCCGGTCCGTCCGAGAACACGTGCTTGCATGGTCCGGGTCCTTTCCATCGGTCGTCACATCTCCATCGGTCGTCACATCGGTCGGTTCGTCCGCTCCGGTCGGGCCGGTGGGCCGTCTCATCCTCCGGGGTCGGGCTCCCCGTCGTCACGGTAGAGCGCTTCGCCGCGTCGGAGCCGGGCGGCGATCCGCACGACCTGGGGCAGCTCCCTGCGGGTCGGGGTGTGGGCTGCGAGGAAGCGGGCGGCGGCGACGAGCACCCAGGCGGCCTCCTCGGACCCCTCCGGCCACGCCTCGGCCTGGCGGGCGGCGGCCTCGAGCATCTGGAACCAGTGGAAGCCGGCGTCCTCGCGCAAGGTCGCGGCCCCGAGAGCGGCGATCGCCTCGGTCCGTCGGCCACCAGAGCGCAGATAGCCGTAGACCACTGCGCCGGCCTCGTCGACCCGCCCCTCGGTGTCCATGCACGCCCCGAGATCACCCAGGTCCCCGTCGGTGGCGGTCGGGAGGCGGGCGGCGGGAAGGTTGAGGAAACGATCGAGGAACACCTTCATCGCCGAGTGCAGCACCCCCCTGACCAGCAGCTGGGAGGGGGACCGGACCGACAGCTGGTGGGCGGCGTTGGCGGTGGTGAAGCCGTGGTGGACCACGTCCCAGTCGGCGTGGTCCCCCTGCACGTGGAAACGGGCGACTCGCAGCGCGGCGGCGAGAGCCACGGCCCGGGAGAGCTGCTCCGCGGAGGCCCCGGCGGAGATCGCCGCCTCGAGCGCACCGACGATCGCCTCGGGGCGCTCGCCGCCGATCTCACCGGCGAGCCGGCCCGGCCCGCCGGAGGACTCGAAGTCCGCCGCCGGGCCGGTGGGGGCGAGACCGCCGACCCACCCGGCGCGCTCGAGCAGGCCCGGCAGGCGCCCGGCGGCGGCGGTGCACAACCCGGCGAGATCGTCGGGATGGCGCCACGCTCCTTCCTCCTCGTGGCGGGTCGCGGCCGCCGCAGCGTGGGCGAGGGTCGGCACCACCCAGGTCGCGCTGGCCGCCCCGAGCTCGCCCACCAGCTCGAAGGCCTTGTTGGTGAAGTCGACAACATGTCCCTCGTCCAAGAAGACGTGGTCGGTGGCCGCCGCTACGGCGATCCGACCGAGAGCACCGGGGTCGAGGGTGGTGGCCGCGGTCACCAGGGCGCGCTCGGCGGCGTCACCCGAGCGGGTCTCGACGAAGCGGCGGTACCACTCGGTCAGGCGGGCCTCGCCCAGGCCGCCGGCACCCTGGCCGGCGGACGGGCCGGTCGCTGCGCCCGTGCGGTCGGCGGACGGGCCGGTGGGCGGACCTGTGGTGGTGCTGGGCGGTGACAGGGGGGCCAGGGGGAAGCGTGGCGGGTGACCGGCGGTGTCCCGGGAGACGAAGACCAGCCCGTGGACCAGGGCGAGGGCCCGGTCCTCGGGTCGGAGCCGATCGAGCAGGCCGGCGGCGGCGGTGAGCACGCTCAGCCCCGGGCCCCAGCCCGGGGCCCGGTAACGGCAACCGAAGCGGGCGCCGGCGGCCACCACCTCCCGGGCGGGGACCCCGCCGGCGAGCAGACCGAGCACCGCCTTGGCCACCACCAGGGTGAGGCCCTGCTCCAAGCCGTCGTCGAGACGGCGGAGGGCGCCGGGCGCGTCGAAGGGCCTCTGCTCTGCGACGAGCACCACCCGGTCCCCCACGATCTCGACGGGGTAGGCGGCGGCGTCGTCGGCGAAGGGGTCGAGGGTGCAGCCGGAGGTCAGGTCGAAGCGGGCGTGGTGCCAGTGGCAGGTCACCATCCCGGCGTCGACGGTCCCCCGGTGCAGCGGGAAACCGAGGTGCGGGCAGCGGTCGTCGATCCCGTAGGCCCGGCCCTCGTGCCAGAGCACGCAGAGCGGTTGGGTCCCGAGCTTGGCGGTCAGGTAGCCGGACTCCTGCAGCTCCGCCACGCTCCCCACGTCGATCCTCACTTCGTGCTCCTCCCCGGTCCCGCTCCATCGGCGCCCGTGCACCGGGCTCGCCCGACGACGCTATGACCCCGGGCACCCGCCCGCCACCTCGGGGTCCCGCCCGACGTCGTCGCCGGCGCGGGCCGCAGTGGTGGGGTCATCGGTGGGTGCGGCTCGGTGCCAGCGGTGATCGGACCGGCCGGAGGCTGACCTCACGATCCGCTACGACCCTCGTCGGCAGCAGCCGGCTCCCGGAGGATGGGCAGGCGGCCGATGAGCGGCCCTGCGGTGACGACGATGGCCAGGCCGAGCACGAGGCCGATGAGCGGCCTGCCGGGTCTTGCGAGACCGGTCGCGATCAGAAGTGCTGTTGCCGCCGCCGGCGCGTGGTGTGATCGGAGGATCGCCAGCACGAACACGGTGAACCCCGCCGCGGCGGCCGCCGCGGCCGCTTGCTGCAGGGTCGGAGCGCCCGCGGTGCTGACCGAGGGGGCGTGCAGGAGGCCGAACGCGCTGAGGCTGGCGAGGCCTGCGCCCACGGCGACAGCGTGGCCGAGCGCAGCGTTGCGGAACCGGGCTGGTTCGCTGTGGGGATGGGCGGCGAAGACGTAAGCCGTCGGGCCGAGGGTGCTGGTGAGCAACGGAAGGGACAGGTACCGACCGGCGACGCCGACCACGCCGACGAGCACGCCGGTGACGAGGAGGTAGCGGCAGGCGGCCAACGCGCGGACCCTGGCGCGCTCATCGTTCCGGCCCCTTGTTGCGGCACTCACCGTGGGAGCTTGCTCACGGTTGGCGAGGGGCGGTGCTGGGGCCCCGTCGCTCCGATCCGGCCAGCTCGACGGGCTGCGGAGTGGCCGAGGCCGCCGGGACGCCGTGCCGTCGCCGGCGCGCCG
>JAKABK010000116.1 GCA_021796905.1 Actinomycetes bacterium | reverse complement strand
AGAAGGCGGCGAAGATGGAACGGAAGATCCCGACCAGGTTGTCGACGACCAGGTCGGGGTCCGGGCCGGCCAGCACGTTGAGGATGGGCGCGGCGTCGGGGTCTTCGGGGTCGATCAGCACCGTGCGGGACTCGGCCCCTGCGGAGAGCCGGTCGCACAGGTCAGTGATCAGGTCGCCCTTGGGGTCGATGACCACCACCCCGCGGCCGGCCTCGACGTCGGAGAGCACGAGGTTGGTGAGCAGCGTCGACTTGCCGCTGCCCGTGGCTCCCATGACGTGGAGGTGGTAGCGGGCGTCGGCGACCGAGAGCGTGACCGGCCGGCGCCCTCCGGCCTGGGCGTCGCCGAGCACCTTCGGGCTTTGCACGCACGTCGCCGCTGGTGCAAGTGCGGCGGGACGGGCGACGGTGGGCGGAGGGGCGACGGCCTTGGCCCCGGCCCGGGCCAGGCCGGGGACGGTCTGGTCGGTGGGCAGGTGCGCCAGGGCGGCCAGCTCGGCGACCGACACCAGGTCGCCCCGCCCGAAGCGCCGCTCGGCGAGGACCTGGGCGGGGTGACGGAGCCGGTGGCGGTCGAGGCGGTTCCGGCCGGCGAACAGCGAGAACGCCGAGGCGACGGCGTGGGCTCGGCCCCGCAGCCGTGCGCCGGCTTGGCGGTCGGTGGCGGTGGTGGACAGCGCGTAGCGGACACAGATGGCCCAGCACGGCTGGGCGGCCTTGTCCAAGATGTCGGCCACATCGGCGGACCGGGACGGGTCGGTGTTGGCCGGCTGGGTGCTGGGCCCGGGAGTGACCAGGTCGATCAGGCGGGCGAGACGGGTGACCGGTCGTCCGACCCGCCGGGCTGCGGCCGCCTTGTGCAATCGACCGAGGCGCCTTCCGGTGACCGGGCGGGCCAGGATCTGCACGCAGGCCGACTCGGCCTCGTGCATCGCGTCGAGGGCGCCGAGGAGGGGGCGGAGGGGGTCGACCTTGTGCTCGGCGCGCAGCGGGTAGTGCTCGGGAAGGGCGAGGCGGAGGGTGCCGCCGGTCGCCGCCCCGGCTCCGACGAGCGGCGGGCCGGCGGGGATGGTCTCGGTGCGCGCCCCGGGCCAGGCCGCCTCGACGGCCCGCTCGACCAGGCCGGGCGGGATGGTGCCGGGCACCCACCAGGCGATCGTCAGGCCGGCGTCGGAGGCGGTGAGCTCGAACGCCAAATGCGGTTGGCCGCCGAGGGCCCGCCGCCACGCAGGGCGCAGCAGCGCGACCAGGTTGGTCCACAGGGTGGATGCCCCCTGGGGGTCGACGTCGGGCGGGGCGAGCACCTGCACGAGGCGGGCGCCCTCGGTGAGCCGGCGACCCTGGCCGCGTCGGACGACCGTCATCGTGAGCGTGATGGCCAGGCCGACGCCAAGAACGATCGGGCCGGCCGTGACACCCAGGTGCGCCACGAGGTGAGCGAAGTGCCGGAGCAGCCGGGTCGTCTCGGCGCCGGGGTGGGCGAGGTAGTGGGCCAGGGGCCCCGTCAGATTTGGAGCTGGCGGCAGGCTCGGATTCGGCTGGGGTGCGGGCACGGTCACGCGGGGAGGCTCCTTTTCGAGGTCGTCACAGGTCGGGGGTGTCGTCGAGGGTTTGCTCGATCCCAGTTCGAGCGAGAATGTCCTCCTCGGCGCTGGCCAGTGCGGTGAAGGCCACCCGGTCGACGCCGGCGGCAAGGAGGCCCTGGCCGCGGGCCGCGCCGAGCAGGTAGGCCCGCTCACCGGCGGAGAGGCCGAAGCTTTCGGCCAGGGTGTCGATGGACTGGGGGGCTTGGCGGAGCAGGATCTGGGTGGCGGCGTTGGCGACGACGGCCTGGCCGAGCGGCGAGCCCAGGAGGTCGGCGGCGTCTTGGGTGACCACGGTGAGCCCGGCCCAGTGCTTGCGGGCCGACTTGGCCATGCGGAAGAGGAACTCGGCGCCGGACGGGTCGGACATGAGCAGCCACGCCTCGTCGACCACCACCAGCCGGCGCTTGCGGTTGGCTGGGTCGGACACCCGCCGCCAGATCGAGTCCAAGGTGAGCAGGGTGCCGACCGCTTTCAGCTCGCTCGGGAGGTCGCGGAGGCTGAAGACGACGAGGTGCCCGTGCGGCTGCGTGGTGGTCGGCCCGTCGAACAGGCCCCGGTGGGTGCCGGTGGTGAACGGCGCCAGGCGGGCGGCGAGGGCCCGAGCGGCGGGGTCGACGTCGGCATCGAGGGCGGCGGCCAGATCCTTGAGGAGCGGTGCGGGTCGGGCGTGGCTGCGGACATCGGCGGTGATCCCGACCGACTCGTAGGCGGCGACGATCCCCCGGTCGAGCGCTGCGGTGGCGGCCGGGTCGGGCTTGGCGCCGAGCAGCACGGCGACGAGCGTGTGGACGAACAGCGCCCGGCGTACGACTGCGTCGGGTCCGGGGGCGAGGTCGAAGGGGTTGACCCGCACCCCTGGGGCGCCGAGATGCACGTAGGCGCCGCCGACGGTCTCGGCTAAGCGGCGGTACTCGTCTTCGGGGTCGACCACCGCGATCTCGATCCCCGCGTAGAGACTGCGCAGCGCTTCGAGCTTGGCCAGGTAGGACTTGCCCGCTCCCGAGCGGGCCAGGATGACCGAGTTGTGGTTGTCGCAGGCGAAGCGGTCCCACAGCACCAGGCCCGAGCCGTTGGTGGTGGTGCCGTAGAGGACGCCGGAGGTGGCCGACAGCTCGGCCGACGCGAACGGGAAGCTGGCGGCGAGGGCGTCGGTGTCGAAGCTGCGCCGTTGGGCGAGGGCGTCGACCCCGACCGGCAGGGTGGAGGTCCAGCCCTGCAGGGTGCGCCAGGTGGACGGTCGGGCGTCGAGGAGCATCGAGGCGCACAGGGAGCGGACCCGGGCGCACTCGGCCTCGAGCCTCTTCTCGTCTCTGGCGTGGACGGTGAGGTAGAGCCCGACCCGGAACAGCTTCTGCTCGCCCCGGGCCAGACCGGCGGCGAGGTCGCGGGCGTCGTCTGCGGCGACCTCCACGTCGGGGTCGGCCAGGCGGCCCTTGGCGGCGTCGGCCCGGCGCCCCGATTCGAGGCGGGCGAGCTGGCGCCGGAGGCGTTCGGCGGCGACGTTGGCCGGGACCGGAGCGACGTGGACGGCGACGTCGAGGCGGCCGGGGTGGGCACAGAGCGGCTCCAGCCAACCTCGGCCAACCTCGCGGGGGTAGCCGGTGACGGCGAAGCTGGCGCACCAGCCGTCCCCGACCCGCAGCGCCCGGGGGCGGACCTCGATGGCGTCAGGACCGAACGGCGACGCCGGCCGGGTGGCCGGGCGGGGGAAGCGGGACCGCAGGCTCGTCATTGCACGGCTCCTTTCCTTCGGGCGAAGGTGACGGGCTCGTCGGTGCCATAGAGCGCAGTGCCGTCGAGCCCGGCCGGGCGCAGGTCACCGGCGGGGTCGAGGGCGTGGGCCAGGTACGTCGCCGCGGCCGGGCCGTCGAGAGTGACGAGGGTGACCCCGGCCGCGCCGAGCGCGCTGGCGGCTTCGGCGGCTCGGCGGCCCAGCCGGGCCGGGCCGTCGACGCCGGTGCTGTTGGACGATGGGGGCTGGCGGAGCACGACGAGCACCTCGCGCCGCAACAGGTCACGGCGGGCGGCGAGCTCGGCGAGGAAGGCGGCGTGGCGGCGCGCCGCGGTCTCCAGGGCGGGGTGCGGGAGGGCGGGGGCGGCGTCGAGCAGCGCGTCGATGGAGGGCGTCAGGTCGACCGGCTCGGCCCGTACCAAGATCTGGGCGGGCTGGTCGAGCCCGTTGAGCCAGCGGGCGAACCCGGCGACGAGCGCCTCCTGCTCGGTCGGGGTGCGCAGGCTGAAGGTGACTGCGCTGGCCCGGCAGATGACCGCCAGCCCGTCGGGGCCGAGGTCGACGATCCCGTCGCCGCCGACCCCGGCGACCGGGAGGCGCAGCATGTCGGGCATCGGTCCCGGGCTCGTGGCGAGGAAGGCGGGGGCGGGCGGCACCCCGTCGGGGGCCGGCACGAGGCGGTGGGGGGCGCGGTGGTGCCGCCACGCCGCGCTCACCCACCGGTCGGCGGGGACCCCTTCGAACCGGCCGAGGGCCAGCATGGCGGCGACCGCCCCGACCGGGATGGCGAGCGCGCCGTAGACGGCGGCGGGGACGAGGTGGCGGGTGGCGGCGTACCCGCCCCACAGGGCGACGGCGGCGACGGCGAGGATGGCGAGCTGGCGGGCGGTCAGCCCGGCCAGCAGCTTGTCCGGCCTCTCGAAATCGGCGGGGATACGGACACGACCGCGGTCCCGCTCGGTGTCGCGGGCGGTCACAGCCCGACTCCGGCGGCGAGGGCCTTGGCGCCCTTGTAGATGATCACGTCGCGTACCACCCGACCGGCACCGCCGTGACCGCGCGAGCCGGAGAACACGAACCGGCTGACCCAGCCGGGGATCTTGACCAGCACCCAGCACAGGCAGGCGGAGACGAGCAGGTCGACCAGGCCGCCGGTCGACGCGATCCCCAAGTTGGCCGGACCGCCCGAGGCGAGGAAGACCCGCAACGCGGTGACGAGCACCAGGGACTGGGCGACCTGGACGGCAAAGGCGCCGAAGAAGGCCCGCCACCACAGCTTGGCCAGCCCCTCGGTCTGGGGGAGGGCGTGGCAGACCAGGGAGATCGGCGCGGCGACCACGAGCAGGATCACGACGGCCAGGCGGACGATGTAGGTGGCGAGCACGACGATGGCGAGCACGGCCACCACCCCGCCGATCAGCACCACGAAGATGCCCCCGTCGGCGAGGGAGCCCAAGACGAGCTGGCGCAGCACGACCGCCGCCCCCGACGGGTCGACGCCCTGGCCGAGGACGGCCTGGGACAGCGAGTCGGCGGTCGAGATCACCAGGCCAGCCAGGCTCAGGCTGGCGTTGACGGCGATGGCGGCGACGACGATGCGAGGCAGGACGTCTTTGATGGCGGTGCGGGTCTGGAGCGTCTCGTGGCCCATGACGATGGCTCCGCCGACCAAGACGAACAGGACCAAGAAGGCGTCGGCGATGCCCTCGGTCATGCGCCACAGCTCGCCCACCCGGCTCTGCACGGTGACGTTCGGGGTGGCCAAGAGGGTGTGGCCGAGGAGGGTGAGGATCGGGTCGAGGGCGGCGGTGACCAGGTCGCGGAACCACGAGTCGATGGCGGCTTCGATGTGGCCGGTGATGTCGAACAGGCCGGGCGAGGGTTGGCTGCCGCCACTCACCGACCCACCGCTGCCGGGGGCTGGGGTGGTGGGCGTGGTGGTGTTGCCGGGACCGACCTGGATGCCCGGTGGCCCCTCGCCCGAGCCCGACGGCGTGGTGGTGGTTGGTGCCGCCGTCTGGTCGGCGGTGAGCACCACCGCGTCGTTGACAGCGGTGCCCGCTGGGCGAGACGTTGCGTGGTGGCCGCTGGCGCCGAGCGCCAATACCGCGACGAGGGCGAGCGCGGCGACCAGCAGGGCTCGGCGCCTCGGCCGGAGCAGGCGAAGCCGGTACGGGCGGAGCCGGGTCATGCTCAGCCGCCCACGATCGAGGCCAGGATCGAGACCAGCAGCGGGGCCAGGATGGCCAGGGCGTAGCCGATGGCGGCGGACTTGAGGGCGGTTTTGGCCTTCTCGACCTGACCGGGGTCGCCCCCGGCGGTCAGGTAGCGCAGCCCGCCGATGGTCAGGAACAGGGTGGCAACCCCGGCCAGGATGCCGACGATCCAGTTGCGGAGGTTGTCGATCACGCCGCTGAGGGTCGGGGCGGCGGTGCCCTGGGCGAAGGCCGGCGAAGCGAAGACGATCAGCAGGGCGGCGGCCAGGGCGATGGCGGCTGGCAGGCGGCGGAGCAGCCTGCGGGCTCGGCGCCGTGGCGGCGGGTCTTCGGTGGCTCTTTGGTGGGTGGGCGGTGTCGTGATGACCTCCTCGGTTCGGCCCCGGCGGGTGGCCGGGGTGCGCTGTGGGGGTCGTCCCGGCCGGTCCGGGTGGGCCAAGGTGGGCACTCTCACCTCCTCGGTGGTGGGCTCGAGCGACGCGTGCTCGGTCGGCGGTCCATTGACCGAGCCGGCCGGTGACGATCCCCACTTAGAGAACACCCCGATTCGCCCGCTTTTTGGACATCGAAGGGCGGATAGTCGTCGCTCGTGATCCAGTCCCGGACTCGTTCCTCGGCCCGACGGCGACGCTTGTGACACGCCCAATAACCGAGATCGAGTGCTGCGGCCGCCTCGGCCAGGTCGACCTCGCCGATGCGGGTGGCGCTGATCAGCTCGGCGTCCGACGCGCTGATCACCCCGGCCCGGACCGCCTTGGCCAGCACCAGGTCGGGGTGGCCCCACGGCCGGGGCGGGGCGGCCGAGACCGGCTCGGTGCCCGGCCGGGCTCGCTCGGCCATCTCGGCGCGCAGCAGGCGAGTGGCGCCTTTGCGGGCCTGCCAACGCAGCCACGACGCCAGGCGGGGCCGGCCGGGTTGGCAGCGGGACAGGGCGG
>JAKABK010000115.1 GCA_021796905.1 Actinomycetes bacterium | reverse complement strand
CGTAGACCCGGTCGCCGCAGCTGTCTACGCCGAACCCGGGTTGTCCACACAATCCACAGCCATGCAGCCCTTCCCCCCGCACCCCCCATCCCTGACTACGTTGACTGATCTGAACCGGCACCGCCGGTCCGGCTCTGCCGCAGGTGACCGTCCGGAGCCCCGCCGCGCGGCTCAACCCCCCGCGATCGCCCCGAGCACGATGAACGGCTCCTGCCCGCAGACGACCGCGGGTGGCAGCGGGGCGTCCGAGGGCTCGTGGGAGAGGTCCTCTTCGCACGCGAAGTAGCGGATGAACGCCCGGCGCTGGCCGGTTCGCGGATCCCTGATCGCCCCGAGGAGCACCGGGTACCGGGCCTCGAGCGCGTCGAGCAGCCCTGCGGCGGTCGGTTCGCCCCGGAGGTCGACGGTCACCTCCGCCCCCACGCCTGTCAGGGCGCGGAGCTGCGCCGGCAGCACGACGCGGATCACGGCAGTGTCTGCGCCTCGACGGAGAGAACGGCGGGGAGGTTGGACACGAGCGGCACCCAACTGTCGCCGGCGTCGGCCGACCCGTACACCTGGCCGCCGGTCGTGCCGAAGTACACCCCGCACGGGTCCAGCGAGTCCAAGCTCATCGCGTCGCGCAGGACGTCGACATAGCAGTGCTCCTGGGGCAGGCCGACACCGAGCGGTTCCCACGCCCCGCCACCGCTGCGGCTCCGGTACACCCGTAACCTCCCCTCGGGAGGGTAGTGCTCGGAGTCGCTGGTGATCGGCACGACGTAGACCGTGTCCGGCTCGTGGCTGTGGACCCCGATCGTGAAACCGAAGTCGGTGGGCAGGTTCCCGCTCACCTCGTGCCACGAGCCCCCGGCGTCGTCGCTGCGCATCACGTCCCAGTGTTTCTGCATGAACAGCACGTCCGGGCGCGACGGGTGCATCGCGATGCGGTGGACGCAGTGGCCGACCTCGGCGTCGGGATCGGGGATGGTCGTCGAGCGGAGCCCCCGGTTGGTAGCCAGCCACGTCGTGCCGCCGTCGTCGCTGCGGAACACCCCGGCCGCCGAGATCGCAGCGAACATCCGCCCGCCGCGCGGGTCGAGCAGGATCGTATGCAGGCAGAGCCCGCCGGCTCCCGGCTGCCAGGAGGTGCCGCTGCCGTGCCGACGCAACCCGGCCAGCTCCTCCCAGTTGCGGCCCCCGTCGGTGCTGCGGAACAAGGCTGCGTCCTCGACGCCGGCGTAACAGGTGTCGGGGTCGGACAGGGATGCCTTGAGGTGCCAGACGCGGGTGAAGCTCCACGGGCGGAGCGTGCCGTCGTACCACTCGTGGGTGCCGCCGTCGCCCTCGTAGACGAACTGGTTGCCGATGGGAACCCAGGTCCTGCCTGCGTCGTCGGAGCGTTGGACCTGCTGGCCGAACCAGCCCTTGGACAGTGAGGCGTACAGACGGTCGGTGTCGACCGGCGAGCCGCTGACGTGGTACACCTCCCAGCCGCCGAAGAGGGGGCCGTGCACCGACCAGTCGTCCCGCCTCCCGTCCGCGGTGAGCACGAAGGCCCCCTTGCGGGTACCCACGAGGAGGCGCACCCCGCTCACGGCGCGACCCCCACGGTCGGAGCGGGATCCCCCGGTGGTGCCGGGGGGGCGCTCGACGGTGCTGTCGGGAGGATGCCCAGGTCGCTCACGGGTGCGAACCTATGCACGCACGGCGCCGGCGTCTTCTCCGATCTTGCGGTCTCTGGTCGCTTGGTCGTCGGTCGCAGCGGTCACCGCACTCGCCGGGCGGTAACGCCGTCGGGCGATACCAGGGAGGGTGCCGTGGCGAGCGGTGGGAGGGCGACGACCACCGGTGGCGTCCACGGACCGGCGACGCCGAGGTGGATGTCGGCACGCTGCCGGGTGGGTGGCTCGCCCACGCGCAGGGGTCCGGTCGCGCCGACGACCGCGAACGCCGGGAGCAGCTGGGCGGCAGGGTCCGCCGTCGCGGGCAGGGCGGCGGCGAGGAGCCACCACCACCCGACCGGCACACCCCCGAGGGAGAAAGGCCCCGGCTCGGGGAGGAGGGCGCCGCTCACCGGAGCGCCGCTCGCCACGTGACGGGCGAACAAGCCGACATATACCGAGGCCCGCCCTCCGAGCGCAGCGAGCGCGTCGGCGTCGACGCTCACCCGCCCGGTGACCATGCTGGCTCGCGCGCCCACCCCGGGTCGGGACAGCGGCCGGGGCGGGTTGGTTGCGAGCAGGTCGGGGAGGCGGCGGAAGGCGGTTGGGCTCACCCCTACGTCGGCGGTGAAGCGGCTGGTGAAACTGCCGAGCGACTCGCAACCCACTGCGTTGCAGACGTCGACGACCTTCGCGTCGGTGGCCACCAGCAGCTGCTTGGCACGCTGGAACCGCCACGACGTCAGGTAGCGGCCGGGGGACACCCCGAGGTCGTCTCGGAAGGCGTGCACGAGGTGCCACGGGCTGTAGGCGACGTGCTCGGCGACGTCGCCGAGCGGAACTCTCCGGTCGGAGTTGGCCGCGAGGAAACGGGCTGCCTCGATCACAGCCGGGCGCGGGGTGCCGGCTCGTTGTCGCCCGCCCGGGCCGGTCGGCGCCACGTCGCTGCGTCGAGCCCCCTCAGCCCCCACCTCCTCACTATGCCAGCTCGGGGCCCCCCGGGAGCGGCCTCCCGGCTCGTCGCGTCGGACAGGGGCGGTATCGTCGGGCGGTATCGTCGGGCGGTCGGTCGGTCGGTCGGGGGAGGGGTGTTGGACCTGCAGCTCCGGGGGAAGGTGGCGGTGGTGACCGGTGCCAGTGCCGGGATCGGCCTGGCGGTCTGCGAAGCGTTCGCCGCTGAGGGGGTATCGGTGGTGGGTGGCGCGCGCCACGGACCGGAGCGCGAGGTGGCCGGTTTGGAGCTGGTCCAGGTGGACCTCGCCTGTAGCGACGGTCCGGAGCGCCTCGTGGCTCGCGCCGTCGAGCTCCACGGGCGCCTCGATGTGCTCGTCAACAACGCCGGGATCGGCCCGGTAGCGGCCGGCTTCGCCGACGAGGACGACGAGGACTGGTCGCGGGTGCTGGAGATCAACTTGATGGCTGCGGTGCGTTCCATGCGGGTCGCGCTGCCGCACCTATGTGAGCGGGGCGGGACGATCATCAACATCGCGTCGATCAACGCCAGGTGCCCGAACCCGCAGATCGCGGCGTACAGCGCGTCGAAGGCGGCGTTGTTGAGCGCCGGCAAGTCGGTCGCTACCGAGTACGGCGCTCGCGGGGTCCGGGTCGTGACGGTCTCGCCGGGCTCGGTGGGCACCCGGATGTGGTTGGGGCCCGACGGGGCCGCGGAGCGGCTGGCGGCGCAGGCGGGAACCACGGCCGGGGAGGTGGTGGCCGAGGCGTCGGCGGGTATCCCTCGGGGTCGGTTCGCGACCACCGAGGAGGTGGCGGCGTGTGTGGTGTTCCTGTCGTCACCCCCGGCGGCGGCGGTCAGCGGGGTCGAGCTGGTCGTCGACGGTGGGTCCAGCCCGGCGATGTGAGGCGGTGAGCAGCGCTGCCCGGGGCCCGACCGACGGCGGCGAGCCCGGCGCTCACCGGGGGTCGTCGGGGTCTGGACCGCCGACCGAGGGCCGGGCAACGCCAACAGCTGACAGGGTGACGTGCTGATACGCACTGGATCAACACGAGCCGGGATGCGGCCCCGTTCGTGTCACCCACCCGCCAGCCGAGCCCACACCACCCCCACCACGAAACAGCCGTCTTGTCGGTTCGGTTGGGACAACGCCGGTCCGGCGCCGGAGGGGAAGGCCGGGGGGCCGGGGAGCCCGGATCGACCCCGTGCAAGCCCGGGCGGCGCGGCGGGTTCCCGCAAGGGTTGGCGCCGGGGGCCCCCGCTTCCCCACGGCCGGCCCGGCCCTCGACACTCGCGGTGCCCCACACCACACACCCAGATCACAACCACCCAACCACCAGTCCTCCACCCCCGGCAGCCCCCTGCCACCTACTAGCCGTTCTCCGTGAAGATCTGCCCCGACCACCCACATCTGTACCGGGAGAGCCGTCAATATCGCCGTTCTCCGAGGTGGGGGGGCACTATTTGAGGTCGGGGGTGTTGGTTCCGCTCCGGTAACTCGTTGCGGAAGTTCGCTGGTGCCGACGGCTACGTCCATCTGCGGATGGCCGTCCGGCCATGATGGCCGGACGGGCTCAATGCAAGGAACCGGGCGACGCGTTTCACCTACGACTGGGTCACCGGTCACCGGTCACCGGCCCGGGGAGCTGTCGTCTCGGAGGAACGGTGCGGGCCACTCACCTGAACCTGTGGAAAGAGCTCGATACTGCACCGACGACACCAAAAGCCCTTGACAGGTGATATTTAGTCCGCTCAGTTGACCATCCGATCCGCGCCGCTACCTTCGGACTAGTCTCGCGGCGATGGGGCGCCAAGGATGAGCAGCACGTCGGCCCCTATCGGCCGGTCGGCCAGGTCGACGCGCCGGTACGTGGGTGCGTGTGCCGCAGCGATGATCGCCGCAGCCGGGGCACTAGGTGCCTTTGTGCCGGCGTGGGCTCCAGCGGCCCCGTCGGCTGTCAGCGCACCCCAGGGGTCCGTCTCCGGGCAGCCGGCGGCGCTCGCCTCCACGACCGTCCCTGCCGCCACTGTGGCGGCCTTTGATGCCCCGGTGGGCGGGTCCCCGTCCCCGGGGGACCCGGCGGTGGTGGGTATCGCCGCTGCAGGCGGCGGTTACTACGTCCTGCGATCGGGGGGAGGTGTCGGGGCCTTCGGGGTCCCCTGGTACGGCTCGATGGCCGGCAGGCTGCCCGCCGGCGTCACTGCCACCGGGATCGCTGTCGACCCCGCCACCGGCGGCTACTGGGTGGTCACTTCGGCTGGCAACGTCTTCGCCTTCCACGCCCCCTGGCTGGGCCGGCCGCTGATCCCCACCGGCGGCTGGGGACAGTACCCGGCCGCCGTCGCGATCGCGGCGGCGCCTTCCGGCGCCGGTTACTACGTGCTTCGGGCCAACGGAGCCGTCGACAGCTTCGGGGTCGGCTCCCACGGCGACATCGCCGGCCTGCTGCCCTACGGGGCCACAGCCCCCGTCACGGCCACCGGGATAGCCGTCGACCCCGGGACCGGCGGCTACTACATCCTCACCTCCGTCGGCGGGGTCTACAACTTCGACGCTCCCTGGTACGGCAGTCCCAGGGGCGCCTACCGGGGGGTGGCGCTCACCGCGATCAGCGCCGGCCGCGCCGGTCGCGGCTACGACGTGCAGAGCGCCAACGGTGGCGTCTACAGCTTCGGGACCGCTTGGCACGGTTCGCTGGCCTCCCGGCTGCCGCAGGGGGCCGTCCCGTCGGGCATCGCGACCGACGCGGGCACCGGCGGTTATTGGGAGGCGCTCGACCTGTCACCGGTCGGCGGCTACCTGGACCCGCTCAGGGCGGTGACCTCGCTCGTGCCCCAGGAGATCGACCAGGGGGTCGACTATTGCGGGTCCGGTCCGGTGTACGCCATCGGCCCGGGGGTCGTCGAGAACACCACCAACCCCGGATGGCCCGGCGGGGCGTTCATCTCCTACCGGCTCAGCACCGGACCGGCAGCCGGGCTGGTCGTCTACGTCGCGGAGAACGTCACGCCGGCGGTCGCCGTCGGCCAGACGGTCGGTGCTGGCACGATCGTCGGGTACCTCCACGACGCAGGTACCTGCATGGAGACCGGTTGGGCTGACAGCACCGACCCGTGGGGGCGGGCGGCCGGCTTCGCGGAGTTCGACGGACAGAACTCCACCGCCTACGGCCTCAACTTCTCGGCCCTCCTCGAAGCGCTCGGCGCCAGGCCCGGCCTGCCGCAGCCGTTCGGGCCTCCCGGCGACCTCCCCGTCGGATGGCCGACCTGGTGATCGGCCCCCGGGGGCGCCCGAGCGCGGCCGGCTAGCGCCGGGCGCACGGTCGGTTCCAGCGCCGCCGGGGACGTCACCGACGGCTACTACCTCTACCTCGAAGCCGGGCGGGAGCTGGTGGCGGAGGCGTGCCGAGTGCTCGCCGACCAGGGCCCGGTGCGGGGCGTGCTCGCCCACGTGAGCATGCGTCTGGCGTCGGCGCCCGCCGCGATGGTCACCTCGCGCGCCGCCCAGCCCCTCGGAGCCGGCGAGCCGGCGTCGTCCTACGCTGGCGCCTGCGATCTCCTCGCACCCCGCGGCCGGCTCGTCAACCCCGACCACGTGGACCCCGAACCGGAGTGGGACCGGCGCCTGCGCCCGCGGCGGCCCCGTTTCATGCCGCGTTCCTCCCTCGAGGGGTCGGGGTCGTGACGGTCTCGCCCGGCTCGGTGGGCACCCGGATGTGGTTGGGGCCCGACGGGGCCGCGGAGCGGCTGGCGGCGCAGGCAGGAACCACGGCCGGGGAGGTGGTGGCCGAGGCGTCGGCGGCTATCCCGCGGGGTCGGTTCCCGACCGCCGGGGAGGTGGCGGGTGTTCCTGTCGTCACCGCCGGCGGCGGCGGTC
>JAKABK010000114.1 GCA_021796905.1 Actinomycetes bacterium | reverse complement strand
GGACCGCGACGGCAACCCGTTCGTGACCGCCGAGGTGCTGGGCTACGCCGCCGAGCGTCATGCCACCGTGGTGCTCGGTCGTCACCTCGCCGACCTGCGGCGCCTCGCCATCGAGCTGTCGATGTCCGCCCACCTGGTGCGCTGCAGCCCGGCGGTGGCCGGCTTGGCGGAGGCTTCGGGTGACACCTCCCCGTTCCGGGCCGACGAGCCCTACCGGCGGGCGTTGAACGGCTGCTACGCCCGGTTGGCGGCCACGGCCCGGGCGCTGACCGGCGCGGTTCCCGGGGAGGAGCCCCGCGCGGTCCTCGAGCCCTACAGCGAGCCAGCCGAGCTGGTCGCCGACCTGAGGTCGGTGGAGGACTCCCTGTCCACCCACGCCGCTTCGGCCCTCGCCGAGTCCCGGGTGGCGCCGGTCCGCCGCTCGGTGGAGATCTTCGGGTTCCATCTGGCTTCCCTCGACCTCCGCCAAGGCTCGGAGGTCCACGAGACGGTGCTCGCCGAGCTGCTGTCGGTCGCCGGGGTCGTCGCCGACTACCGGGCGCTCGGGGAGACCGAGCGCGTAGCGCTGCTCGCCTCCGAGCTGTCGCACGCCCGTCTCCTGTCGAGCCGGTGGGTCGACTACAGCGATCTGACCAGGGGGGAACTGGCGGTCGTCGCGGAGGCGGGGCGGGTCTGCGCCAGGCTCGGGACCAGGGCGCTGCCCCACTACGTGATCTCCAAGTGCGAGTCGGTCTCGGACCTGCTCGAGGTCGCGGTGTTGTTGAAAGAAGCCGGTCTCTAC
Source organism: Actinomycetes bacterium (assembly GCA_021796905.1). Lineage (GTDB taxonomy): Bacteria > Actinomycetota > Acidimicrobiia > Acidimicrobiales > Palsa-688 > JAKAQB01. The sequence goes on along the minus strand of JAKABK010000114.1, from coordinate 5,722 downwards.
CGGCGGGCTGTCGGTCCCGCCGGCGGGCACGGTCCGCGCCTCGGCATGGACATAGTGCCGCTCTTCGAGACGATCGACGACCTCGCCCGGGCGGGCAGCACCCTGGCAGAGCTGCTCGACCTGCCGGTGTGGAGGGCGTTGGTCGACGAGCGCGGCGGCTGGCAGGAGGTGATGCTCGGCTACTCCGACTCCAACAAGGACGGCGGCTACCTGACCTCGAACTGGGCGTTGCACCGCGCCGAGAGGGACCTGGTGGCGACCGCTGCCGAGCGTGGTGTCCGGCTCCGACTGTTCCACGGTCGAGGTGGCGCGGTGGGGCGGGGGGGTGGGCCGACCTACGAGGCGATCCGTGCGCAACCCCCCGGCAGCGTGCAGGGAGCGGTGAGAGTGACCCAGCAGGGGGAGATGATCGCCGCGGAGTACTCCGACCCCGAGCACGCCCGACGGGGCCTCGAAGCGCTCGTCGCGGCCGGGTTGGAAGCGACCGTTGCCTCCGACGACGGTCTCGGTGCCGACGCCGGCGCCTACCACGCGGTGATGGACGAGCTGGCCGGGAGGGCGTGCTCGGCCTACCGGGAGCTGGTCTACGCCACCCCCGGGTTCGTGACCTGGTTCCGCACGGCAACGCCGGTCGGGGAGATCGCCGAGCTCAACATCGGCAGCCGACCCCCGTCGCGGCGGCCTTCGGACCGGATCGAGGACCTCCGGGCGATCCCCTGGGTGTTCAGCTGGAGCCAGTGCCGGGTGATGCTCCCCGGCTGGTACGGGGTGGGAAGCGCGCTCGACGAGTGGACCGCTGGGGACCCGGAGCGCTGGGAGCTGCTCGCCGAGATGCACCGGCGCTGGCCGTGGTGGCGCTCGGTGCTCGCCAACCTCGCGATGGTGATGGCCAAGGTCGACCTCGGGATCGGGTCGCGTTACGCAGAGCTGGTCGGAGACGAGCAGCTCCGCCGGCGGGTGTGGGATCCGATCGTCGCCGAGCACGCCAAGACGCTGAACGCCCTTGCCAGGGTGACCGGCGAGGACCGGCCACTGGCCGGCGACCCCGAGCTGGCCCGGGCCCTACGCAACCGTCTCCCGTACCTCGACCCGCTCAACCATCTCCAGGTGTCGCTCTTGCGGCGGTGGCGTTCGGGTGACCGGGAACGGGCGGTGCGCGCGGGGATCCAGGTCACCTTGAACGGCCTCGCCACCGGGCTCCGCAACAGCGGGTGACCGGGCACCGCCCGACCGGCGACCGCCCGGGGTCAGCGAGCGTGGGTCCAGCCGACGGGTTCCGGGTTCCTCAGTTGCGGGGGACCTCCGACCAGGGGCGGTCCTTGTCGTTGCGGACGTCTCCCGGCAGTCCGAGGACCCGTTCGCCGAGGATGTTGCGCATGATCTCCGACGTGCCGCCCTCGATCGAGTTGGCCCTCGACCGCAGGAACATCCGCTGCGGCCCGCCCCCGAACCCGCCGGCGGACTCCGGGCGGCGCATGGTCCAGTCGTCGTAGAGCATCCCCTCCGCCCCGAGGAGGGTCTCGCACAGCTCGTAGATCGCCTTGTTGAGCTCGGCTGAGTGCAGCTTCGCGGTCGAGCCCTCGGGCCCGGGGGTGCCGGCGACGGCGTTGGCCGCGGCCCGAAGGCTGGTCAGGCGGTGCACCTCGGACTCGACCCACAGCGCGGTCAGCCGGTCGCGCAGCACCGGGTCCTTGTCGGTCCGCTGCTCCCAGAGGCGCACTGCGGTGCCGATCGCTCCGCTGCCCCGGGCGCCGACGGTGGCACCGATCGATACCCGTTCGTTCATGAGAGTGGTGATCGCCACCCGCCACCCGTCACCGACCTCGCCCAGACGCTCGGCGTCGGGGACCCGGACGTCGGTGAAGTACACCTCGTTGAACTCGGCGTCACCGGTCAGCTGACGCAACGGGCGGACATCCACCCCGGGGGCGTGCATGTCGACCACGAAGTAGGTGAGCCCCTTGTGCTTCTCGGCTCCGGGGTCGCTGCGGGCGAGGAGCATCCCGTATCGCGCCTGGTGGGCGAGGGTCGTCCATACCTTCTGGCCGTTCAGGACCCACTCGTCGCCGTCGCGGACCGCTCGGGTCGCGAGCCCGGCGACGTCCGATCCGGCGCCCGGCTCGGAGAACAGCTGGCACCAGATGTGCTCCCCGGTGAACATCGGTCGCAGGTAACGGTGTTGCTGGTCAGCTGAGCCGTGGGCGAGGACGGTCGGGGCGGCCATGCCGTAGCCGATCGGGTTGCGACCGAACAGCATCGGCGCTCCGGCTGCGGAGAGGCGCTCGGTGACGATGCGCTGCAGGCCCCGGGCCGCCCCGAGACCGCCGAGCCCGACGGGGAAGTTGACCCAGGCCAAGCCGGCGTCGAACTGGGCACCGAGGAACTCGACCTCCGGCGTCGAGCCCGGGGGGTGAGAAGCGAGCAGGCGCCCTACCTGCTCGGTGATCCCCCCCTCGTCGAGCGGGGCGGGATCCCTTGCGGGAGCAGCGGTCGTCACCGCGCCGATCGTAGCCGAGGCGCAGTTCGGGGGCCTTCGCCCGCAGGCTGTCGCGACCCCCTTGTAGGCTCCCGGTCCGATGTCGATCGCCGGGAGCGTCCTCAGGTCCTCGATTTTCGAGGGGGGATCGACGGAGCGTGCCGCCAACCGCACGGTCCTCGCCGATCCCGACGCGTCGGTCACCCGCCGCTCGGTGCGGCCGCGCGCGGCGCCGGAGGTCCTCGTTCGGGAGGTGCTCGGTCGCCTCGCCGGCGGGCCGGGTCACTACGCCGAGGACCCGTCGATCGTGCCCGGAGCGGCGAGCGTCCCACCCCCAGGGATCGCCGGTACGTACGCCAGCGTCGCCCACCGAGGGTTCTACCACCAGCCTTTGTTCCTGTCGGTGGCCCCGACCAGCGCGCCGGGACCGCGATGAGCACATCGGCTTTCGAGGCGCTCCTGGCGGTCCAGGACCTCGATGTCGCCTCCGACCAGCACCGTCACAGACTGGAGCACCTCCCGGCCCGGGCCCGGCTCACGGCGATCGGCGCACGCCGAGGTGAGCTCGAGAGCCGTCGCCGTGCCGAGCAGGACGCCCGGGGCGAGCTGTCAGCACGCCAAGCGACCCTCGAAGCCGAACTGGCGGCCACCGAGCAGCGCCGCCGTGAGGTCACCGCCCGGCTCTACGGGGGCAGCGTGTCGGCTTCCAGGGACCTGCAGGCGATGGCTTCGGAGGTGGAGGCGCTCTCGGCGCGGGTCTCCCAACTCGAGGACGAGGGGATCGCCGTGCTCGACCAGCTCGAACCGCTCGACGCTGCCCTCGCGGCCGTCGACGTCGAGCAGGCCGCTCTCGACGCCGAGGAGGCGGAGGCGCAGGCCGAGGTGGCGCGAGCGGGCGCCGAGCTGCGAACCGAGCTGGACCGGCTGGCTTCGGAGCGGGCGTCGGCAGCCGCCGGCGTGCCCGCCGATCTGCTCGCCACCTACGAGCGGCTACGGGACCGGCTCGGGGGGGTGGGTGCCGCCCGGCTGGTCGGGGACCGCTGCGGGGGTTGCCACCTCACGCTCCCGTCGACCGAGCTCGACCGGGTGCGTCACCTGCCCGCCGACGCGGTCGTCACCTGCGAGCAGTGCGGCAGGATCCTCGTTCGGGCCGCGACGTGACCTCCGAGCCCGGTCCGTCCAGGAGTTGTGGGCAAACGGCGTCCCGAGCGCGGGCGAGCGTGCCTGTACCCAGCGTCTCGGTGCCGGGTCGGTAGCCAGCCGTCGACGGGCCGGTAGCGTCGAGGTGGTGCTCGTCTTGGTGCGCCACGGCCGGACCGCCCACAACGCCTCCCGGCGACTGCTCGGGCGCCTGGACGTCGAGCTCGACCCACTCGGGGAGCGCCAAGCCGTGGCAGTCGCTGGTAGCCCGGCTCTCGCCGGGGTCGAACGGGTGGTCACCAGCCCACTGCTGCGCACCCGACGCACCGCGGAGACGATCGCAGAGGTCACCGGCGCCAGCGTCGAGGTCGACCAGCGCTGGGTCGAGCTGGACTACGGGGTCTACGACGGGTTGCCCCTGGCCGAGGTTCCAGAGGCGGTGTGGGCGTCGTGGGATGCGGACCCCTCCTGGGCGCCCGAGTCGGGGGAGTCGCTCGCGGCGGTCACCACCCGGGTGCGGGCTGCCTGCGAGGAGCTGTGGGTCGAGGCCGCGTCCCGAGATGTCGCAGTGGTCTCCCACGTCTCTCCGATCAAGGCCGCCCTCGCCTGGGCGATGGGTTTCCCCGAGCAGGTCGCCCCGAAGCTGTTCATCGAGGTGGCCTCCTTGCACCGGATCGGTCCGGGGCGTCACGGCCCGACACTGTGGTCGCTCAACGAGGTCCACCACCGCCCGTCGAACTGAACCACCCCGGGGACATCCCGTAGCCGGTGGCGGACCGATCGGCCCCGGCCCCACTGCGCCACGCGCCTGCATCGCGCCCGGCCCGGGTCCCGGGGTCCTCCCGGCCCGACCTCGGTGGCTATCGTCTGGGGATGGTCCGAACCGAGCTCCCTGACGCCCAGACCGAGTGGGCGGGTATCGCCCAGCGGCGGTTGCTGCGCACCGAGCTCCCCGGTCCGAGGAGCCGGGAGCTCGCCGCCCGCCGGGCGGCCGCCGTGGCCCCTGGGGTCAGCTCCACCCTTCCGATCTACATCGACGCAGCCGAAGGTGCGATCGTCATCGACGTCGACGGCAACTGCCTGATCGACCTCGGCTCGGGGATCGCGGTGACCTCGGTCGGCCACGCGCTGCCCGCGGTGGTCGACGCGGTACGCGACCAGGTGGGCCGCTTCACCCACACCTGCTTCATGGTCGGGCCCTACGAGGGCTACGTGGAGGTCTGCGAGCAGCTCAATACGCTCACCCCCGGTGACCACGCCAAGACCTCGGCGTTGTTCAACTCGGGGGCCGAGGCGGTCGAGAACGCGGTCAAGGTCGCCCGCCGGGCCACCGGTCGGGACGTGGTGGTCGTCTTCGACCACGCGTACCACGGCCGGACCAACCTGACCATGGCGCTCACCGCGAAGAACATGCCCTACAAGGACGGCTTCGGGCCCTTCGCCGGCGGAGTGCACCGGGTGCCGATGTCGTACCCACTGCGCGACCCGGTCGGCACGACCGGCGAGGAGGCGGCACGCCGGGCCCTCGAGCTCGTCGAGCGCCAGGTCGGCGCGTCCCGGGTGGCTTGCGTGCTGATCGAGCCGATCCAGGGGGAGGGAGGTTTCGTGGTGCCCGCCCCCGGGTTCCTCCCCGCCCTCGCAGCGTGGTGTCGCGACACCGGAGCCCTCTTCGTGGCCGACGAGGTCCAGTCCGGTTTCTGCCGGAGCGGGGCGTGGTTCGCCTGCGACCACGAAGGTGTGGTCCCCGACCTGCTGACCACAGCGAAAGGTCTCGGCGCCGGTATGCCGATCGCCGGGGTCACCGGCCGGGCCGAGCTGATGGCGACGGTCCACGCCGGCGGGCTGGGAGGGACCTTCGGGGGCAACCCGGTCTCCTGCGCCGCCGCGCTCGCCGGGATCGCCACCATGCGAGACCAGGACCTGGCGGGAGCTGCGGCGCGCATCGGAGAGCGGATCGCCGCCCGGCTCGACCCGCTCGTAGCAGAGCTGCCCGGCATCGCCGAGCGTCGAGGACGGGGTGCGATGCAAGCCCTCGAGCTGGTCGAGCCCGGCACCCTCCGGCCCGACAGCGCCGCAGCGGCCCGGATCGCAGCAGCGTGCCACTCC
>JAKABK010000113.1 GCA_021796905.1 Actinomycetes bacterium | reverse complement strand
CGAGCCGTAGATCGGGAACGACAGCTCCCGCAGCAGGTACGACAGGCCACCGCAATGGTCCTCGTGGCCGTGGGTGACGATGCAACCCTCGATCCGCTCGGAGTTGTCCCGCAGATAGGTGAAATCGGGGAGGACCAGGTCGACGCCCGGCATGTCGTCGTCGGGGAAGAGCAGGCCGCAGTCGAGGATCATGATCCTCCCGGCGACCTCGACACACGCGCAGTTGCGACCTATCTCCCCGAGCCCCCCGAGGAACACGATCCGGACCGGGTCAGCCACGCGGCATCCCCGCCACAGCTCCGAGGGGCCGTCCGAGCCCGGCGAGGACCCCGGCCGCGGCGTCGGCGAGACCCGACGGTTCCGGGCCCATCGGGAGCCGGCACGCCCCTCCCGGCTGGCCGAGGACCCGCAGCATCGCCTTGGTCGGCACCGGGTTGGGGGACTGCTCGCTCGACTGGTAACGGTGGGAGGCGAGCAGTCGGGCGTTGAGCTGCCGGGCGTGGGCCACCTCACCCCTGCGGAACGCCGCGATCATCTCGGCGACCTCCGGGCCGGCCCAGTGCGATTCCACGGAGATCGCGCCGATCGCGCCGATCGCGAGGAGCGGGAGGGTGTCCGCGTCGTTGCCGGAGTAGACCTCGAAGTCGACCGGCGCGGCCGCGACGAGCGCCGCCGTCCCCGCCGGGTTGCCGGTGGCGTCCTTGACCCCGGCGAGGACCCCTTCGGCGGCGAGACGCAGGGTGGTCTCCGGGGCCACCGCCCGGCCGGTGCGGACCGGGATGTCGTATAGCAGGACCGCCAGGTCCCCTGCCGCGCCCTTGACCGCCCGCAGGTGCGCTTCGATCCCGGCCTGGGACGGGCGGCTGTAGTAGGGGGTGACCGCCAGGATCCCGCTCACCCCGGCCGCCACGGCCGCGGCGGTCAGCTCGACGGAGTGGGCGGTGTCCGCGGTGGAGGTCCCGGCGATCACCGGGACGTCGACCGCGGCGACCACCGCCCGCCACAACCGGACCTTCTCGTCGTCGGTCAACGTCGGGCTCTCCCCGGTCGTGCCGGCGACGACCAGCCCGTCGTTGCCCTGTTCGACCAGGAAGCGGGCCAGGCTCGCCGCGCCGTCGACGTCGAGGGCCCCGGAGTCGTCGAATGGTGTCGCCATGGCCACCAGCAGCGACCCGAAGCGCCCTCCGCCAGTGCTCAAACCAGCCTCCCGCTCGCTCTCATGGCGGCGATCCTACCGGTCCGGGCACCCCCACGATCCCGCCGCGGCGGGCCCGGCGGCCACCGGGCCAGGCGCACCGGTCGCGGCGGACCCCGGTCAGGTCTCGACGCTGCTCATGTCGGCGTAACGGTCACCGTCGGGGTCGCCGACCCGGGCGGCCAGCTCCTCGGCCTCCTCGGCCGACAGCTCCACGCCGAGCGCGCCGAGGTTGTCCTCCAGGTAGCGGCGTCGCTTGGTGCCCGGGATCGCGACCACGTCGTCGCCCCGGCCGAGCACCCAGGCCAGGGCCAGCTGGGCCGGGGTGCATCCCTTGGCGGCCGCCATCTGCTCCACCACCGCGACCCTGGCCCGGTTGCGCTCGAAGTTGTCCCCGGCCAGGCGGGGGAAGCGTCCCGACCGTCGACTGTCGCCCTCGGCGAAGTCGGCCGGGGCCCGGTAGGCGCCGGTGAGGATGCCGCGACCGAGGGGGCTGTAGGCGACGAAGCCGATCCCCAGCTCCCGTAGCGTCGGGAGGATCCCGGCTTCCACCTCCCGGCTGAACAGGCTGTACTCGGTCTGCAACGCGGCGATCGGGTGGACCGCGTGCGCCCGGCGGATCGTCGCCGGCGCCGCCTCCGACAACCCCAGGTGGACGACCTTGCCAGCCTCGACCAGGCCGGCCATCGCCCCGACGGTCTCCTCGATCGGCACGTCGGGGTCGACCCGGTGCTGGTAGTACAGGTCGATGTGGTCGACGCCGAGGCGCCGGAGGGACGCGTCGCACGCCGAGGCGACGTACTCGGGGCGGCCGTTGACGCCGACCCGGGTGCCGTCCGCGCGACGCTCGTTGCCGAACTTGGTGGCCACGACGACCTCGTCGCGCCGGCCGGCGATGGCCCGACCGACGAGCTGCTCGTTGGTGAACGGCCCGTACATGTCGGCGGTGTCGAGGAACCTGCAGCCGAGCTCGAGGGCACGGTGGATGGTGGCGATCGACTCGTCGTCGTCGCCCGGCCCGTAGAACTCCGACATGCCCATGCAGCCGAGGCCCAGGGCGGAGACCTGCAGGGAACCGAGTCGTCGGGTGATCATCCCCCCACCCTAGGGGTGCCGCCGGCCCGGGCGGTCAGGGCGGGCGCCCCCGGTAGGGTCAGTAGCCGAGCAGCGCGGTGTCGACCTTGCCGTTGATCGTCGGTACCGAGGTGTCGGCCGGTGCCGGCTGGGGGCCGTAGGAGGGGATCCCGAGGTCGAGGATCGCGTCGCGCGCGATGGTCGAGAACGCCGGGGCCGCGGCCTGCGCCCCGTACATCCTGGAGCCCTCCACGACCACCACCTCGGCCAGCTCGGGGTGCTGGGCCGGGTAGTAGCCGGCGAAGGTGGCGTCGGTGCGGGTCTGGGAGTACTGGCCGTCGGGCAGGACGATGTTCGAGGTGCCGGTCTTGCCGGCGATCGCGTACCCGTGCACCTGGGCGTTCGGACCGGTCCCGCTCGAGACGACCTGCTCGAACATCGGGGTCATCGCCGAGGCGACCCACGACGGGACCACCCGGTGCGGCCCGGGGAGCGCGACGGGGTGGCGGTGGCCGCGAGGACCGACGAGGGCGCTCACCACGTGCGGGGTGTGGTACAGCCCTTGGTCGGCGATCGCGGCGTACGCCCCGACGAGCTGGACCGGGGTGACCGCCTGCGCCTCGCCGAAGGCGAGGGTCGCTAGCGTCGTCCCGGAGAACTGGGAGAGGGCCGGCACGATCCCGGGGGACTCGCCGGGGAAGCCCGGCACCACGACCCGACCGAAGCCGTAGGCGTGCTCGTAGTGCAACAGGTCGGCCGCCCCGAGCCGCTCGGCGATCTCGGTCGCCCCGATGTTGGAGGACTGGGCGAGGACCCCGGTGATGCTCAACTGCTCGTTGGGGTGCGCCTCGGCGTCGCGGATGTAGGTGCCGTTCACGAGCAGCTCGGGCGGGATGTCGAGGACCGTCGTCGGGCTGATCACGTGGTGGGTGAGCGCCCCCGACACGGTGACCAGCTTGGCGACCGACCCCGGCTCGTAGACGTGGGTGAACGCGGTCGCCGACAACGGCTGGTGGGCCGAGCGGCCGGCGGTCGCGACCAGGTCGCTCACCGCCAGGAGCGCACCGGTGTGCACGTTCTCGACCACCGCGGTCGCCCAGTCCCCCTTGGTGCGCCGCAGGTCGGCGACGAGGGTCTGTTGCACCTGGTACTGGAGCGCGGGGTCGATCGTGGTGAGCACGTCGCCACCGGGGACCGCCGCCTGCTCGTGCAGCGTCCCGCCCGGCACCGGCTCACCCTCGGGGTCCACCACGGTGACCAGCTTGCCGGGGTGCCCGGTCAGGTAGCGGTTGTACTCGTACTCGAGGCCGGAGACCCCGTTGCCGGCCGAGTCGATCGCTCCGAGCAGCGGTGCCGCCAGGGTGCCGTCGGGGTGGTAGCGCACCGGGAGCTGCTCGACGCCGATCCCGGCCAGGCCGAGAGCGCTCACCTTCGACGCCACCGCCGACGACGTCGCCGGGGCGAGCACCACGTAGGTGGTGTTCTCGGTGAGCAGGGCCTCGACGGCGGTGGCGGAGCGGTGCAGCACCTTGGAGAGCGCTTCGGCCTCGGTAGCCGCCGAGGTGACCTCCCCGGGATCGGCGAAGACCGTCGGGCGCATCTCGGAGAACGCCAGCTCGTCGCCGTTGGCGGCGAGGATCGAGCCGCGCACCGCCGGGACCACCACGCTGCGGATGTCCTGGCTGTCGGCGGTCCGCTGGTAGCTGGACGCGTCGAGGATCTGGATCACGGTCAGCTTGCCGGCGACCGCGGCGAAAGCCACGGCGGCGACGACGAGCATCACCGTCACCCTCCGACGGGAGTAGCGGGGCAGCCCGGACCTGCGGTGCGAGCCCCGCCGAGACGGGCGGGCCCCGCTTCGGGGCGGCGTGCGGGTCATGGCGTCCGAGGTACTACCACGCCGGCGGGCCCGATCGGTGTCAATCCGGGCGCGCCCGGCGCTCCAGGCTCTCCGGGCTAGAGCCCGAGGAGGGGGTCGAGGCCGACGGTGAGCCCGGGACGGGCCGGCACCTCCCGCAGCGCCAGGAGCACCCCCGGCATGAAGCTCGAGCGGTCGAGGGAGTCGTGGCGGATGGTGAGGGTCTGGCCCTCGGCGCCGAGCAGCACCTCCTGGTGGGCGACCAGCCCCCGCAGGCGCACGGCGTGCAGGCGGATCCCGCCGGGGCCGACCGCGCCCCGGGCACCGGGGACCGTCTCGGTCCGGGTGGGGTCGGGCGCCCATTTCCCCGGAGCCCCCGCCATGCGCCGGGCGGTCGCGATCGCGGTGCCCGACGGGGCGTCGGGCTTGGCGTCGTGGTGCAGCTCGACGATCTCGGCGGTCTCGAACCACGGTGCGGCCAGCTCCGCGAAGCGCATCATCAGCACCGCCCCGATCGCGAAGTTGGCGGCGATCACACATCCGAGGCGGCCGTCGGGCGGGTAGGCGGCGGACGCGGCCGCTAGGTCGGCGTCGTCGAGCCCGGTCGTGCCGATCACCGCGTGGACCCCGGCGGCCGCGTAGGCGGGGAGGTGGGCGCGGGTCGCTGAAGCGACGGTGAAGTCCACGACCACCTCGACCCCGGCGCCGGCCAGTGCTCCGAGATCGGCGGCGACGGTCAGCTCCCCCCGGGGAGCCGAGCCGCTCACCGGGAGGGCGGCGCCGGCGGTGAGCGGGTCGATGGCGGCCACCAGCTCCAGGTCCGCGGCAGCGTCGACCGCCGCGCACACCGCCGCCCCCATCCTCCCGGCGGCACCGACCACCCCTACCCGCAGGCGACCTCCGGTCGGCACCTCAACGCTCGGCGATCTTCGGGTCGTCGAAGGGACCGACGACCGCCACCGAGCGCGGCCCGCCGAGCAGCTCGGCGGCCAGGTCGGCGACCTCGGCGAGGGTCACCGCAGCGAAACGCTCCTCGAGCTCCTCGACGGTCGGCACCCGGCCGTGGGTGAGCCGGGCGTGGCCGATCCGGCTCATGCGCGACCCGGAGTCCTCGAGGCCGAGCACCAGCGAGCCCCGCAGGTGGCCACGGGCGACCTCGAGCTCGGCGGCGGTGATCCCGTCCTCGGCGATCCGGTCGAGCTCCGCGTGGACCAGGTCGAGCACCTCGGGGGCCTTCTCGGGCGAGGTGCCGGCGTAGACGGCGAGCACCCCGGTGTGCTCGAAGGCCTGCCGGTAGGAGTACACCGAGTAGGCGAGGCCCCGCTCCTCGCGGACGGCCTGGAACAGCCGGCTCGACATGCCCCCTCCGAGCACGTGGTCGAGCACCGACAGGACGTAGCGGCGGTCGTCCCGGCGGGCGAGGCCGGGCACGCCGACCGCCAGGTGCGCCTGCTCGGTGTCCCGGCGGACCACGGCGGTCGGTTCGGCCGCCGACGTCGACGGCACCGGCGGGGTCCGCAGCGGAGCGTCGCCACCGCGGCGGCCGTCGACCCGGCCGACCAGACCCTCGACGACCCGGTCGTGATCGAGAGCCCCGGCGGCGGCGAAGACCACGTTCGCCGGCCGGTAGTGCTGCGCGTGGAAACCGGCGATCGCCTCCCGGGTCATGCCGACGATCGTCGCCTCGTCCCCGAGGACCTCCCGGCCGAGGGTGTGGCCGGGCCACATCACCCCGGCCAGCACCTCGTGGACCAGGTCGGAGGGCTCGTCGTTGTGCATCAGGATCTCCTCGAGGATCACCTGACGCTCCGATTCGACCTCGTCGGGACGGAACGCGGGGCTCCAGAGGATGTCGGAGAGGATGTCGAGGCCGAGCTCGAGCTGCTCGGCGAGCAGCCGGACGTAGAACGACGTGTACTCCTTGGTGGTGAAGGCGTTGATGTCGCCGCCGACCGCGTCGACCGCCTCGGAGATCTCCCGGGCGCTGCGCCTCTCGGTGCCCTTGAACAACAGGTGCTCGAGGAAGTGCGACGCCCCCCACAGCGGCCCGTCCTCGTCGGCCGAGCCGGTTCCCACCCAGAACCCGAGGGTCACCGAACGCGAACCGGGCATCGACTCGGTGACCGCGGTGAGCCCGCAGTCGGTGACGACCTCGGAGATGCCCACTAGCGGCGACGCCGAGGGTTGCGCCGCGGCCCCCGATCGTCGCTGCCCCCCCCGCCGCCCCCGGCCGGGGCCCCGGCGGGCGCGCCGGTCCCGGCGGGGCCGAGATCGCCGAAGGTCTCGGCTGCCTCGGCCTCCCAGGTGTCCTCGAAGGAGACCACCTCGCTCACCTCGACGCCCGGAGCAGCCGTGGCGGGACCACCGGGGCGGGCGGCGCG
>JAKABK010000112.1 GCA_021796905.1 Actinomycetes bacterium | reverse complement strand
ACTTACACCCATAGAACCTCATGTAAGTACGTCGCGAATTTAAGTCAGATCGGAAATTGGCAGCCAGTGTCTTGCTCGGCCAGGCAAGTCGCTCCCACGGCATCACCGTCGAGCATGAAACCACGGCACCGCCTCGAGCGTCTGGAGAGCCAACTGCACGCCCCCGGCGACCACAGCCAGGAGCGGTCACGAGCGCCCAGCCCGCTCGCATGCGCCGCCTCGAGAAGCAGATCAACGCCCGGACCGCCACCAGCAGCACAAGCGAAGCCTCGACGGCTATCCCACTCGAAGGGCACCTCCACGGCAAGCTCTCGTCGTGGCCGCTTCTGCTCATCGCAGCCCTCAGCGCCCGCCCACCGGGCGAGCCGATCGGGGAGCTTCCCACCCGCCGGGCCCCCCACCTCGATCCGTCTCGCTGGGCCACACCCAGCCGAGCGGCTCCGCCGGTCGGCCTCGGGCCTGTTCCTGGAACGGACCGCCGTATGGGACCACTCAGTCGACCGCTGCGTCGTCGACCCGGCGGGTGTCCGGAGGATCGAGACGGCCTGTCGCTCGGTGACCGCCTGCGTGCGCCCGAGGCTGGCCTCATCTTCCGCGGCTCGCGAGGCGCGAGGTAGACCGTGGCCGCCGCCAGCGTGCTGAGGACCAGAGCGGCCGGTACGGCGTGGACAGCGGTGCCGGCATCAACGGCAGGCGCCCTACCGAACCGAGGGTCTGCCCGCTGGGACGCAAGTTGATGGAGAGCTCGACGCCTGAGACCGTCGCCCATCGCCAGGCGAGGGCGGCTCGCTCGGGGTGAGCCCAGGCCGCGATCCAAACCTCTGGTGGCGCCGACAGCTCGGCAACGACCACCTCCTCCTCTGTCACGAAAGCCGGCGTGCGGGGGCCAACGCCGATGTGAACGCAGCCAACAACATCCTCGCCGCCGGGCTGGGGGTCACAGCGCGTGGAGGGACATCCCGGACCAAGGACCCGGCGAAGCGCGAACCCGACCGGCCGCCGCATGAACGGCCGGGAATCCCGCGACTTACTGCAAGTCGTGGGAGGGACGTCAAGAGCGCTGCTCCTGCATGGTCGTACAGCGACATCTTCCGGACCGGACCGTGGCCGGACGGTCGGGTCCAGCACCGAGCAGCCGGGCCTCCGACACGGGACCGAAGCGTGGTCCCCGAGGCGTCGGCCCGGCAGACAACCCGGTGGCACGAGCCCACCGGCGCCCCGTCGGGACCCTGGCACCCGCCACCATCACCGACCCGGCGTACCGTGGAGGCCGGTGGCCCGCAGCCGATAGCTTGGCAGCCGTGGCCTCCGAGACCCGCGCTGGTCTGCACCTCTCCTCGCTGCTCGGGTCGGCGCTCCTGGCTCCGAGTGGCGAAGCCGTGGGCAAGGTCGACGACCTGATCGCCCGGCTGCGCGCCGGCGACTATCCGCTCGTCACCGGTTTGGTCGGCGCTGTCGGCGGCCGGCGGGTGTTCGTCCCCATGGAGCGGGTCACCAGCCTGCAGCCCTCCGGGGTGGTGCTGCGGGCGGCGGAGGTGGACCTGCGGCCCTTCGAGCGCCGGGAAGGGGAGGTGTTGCTGCGCCAGGACATCCTCGGGCACCGCCTCATCGACGTGGCCCACACCGAGCTGGTCCGGGCTTGGGACGTCGAGCTGCGACCTACGGGAGAGGGTTGGATCCTGCTGTGTCTCGACACCCGTCGACCGTCGCGGTTGTTCGGCCTGCTGTCCCGGGGGGCCGGGAACGCCTGCGAGGACTGGGGTTCGTTCGAACCACTGGTGGGTCACGCCCCGAGCTTCAGCAGCCGCATGCGTCTCGGCCGGCTCACCCGGCTCAAACCGGCCCAACTGGCCGACCTGCTGGAAGACGCCTCCCGCCAGGAGGGCAGCGAGCTGCTCGAGGCGGTCCACACCGACCCTGAGCTCGAGGCCGACGTGTTCGAAGAGCTCGACCCCGACCTGGCAACCCGCCTACTCGGCGACAAGACCGACGCCGAGGTCGCCGAGGTCCTGGCCCGAATGCGTCCCGACGACGCCGCGGATGCCCTTGCCGACCTTCCCCAGGGCCGCCGCGAGCCCATCCTGGAGCGGCTGCCGCCCGGGACGCGCGCGAAGGTCGTGACGCTGCTCGGGTTCAACTCGACCAGCGCCGGAGGGCTCATGAACCTCGAGCTCGTGACCTGCCCCGCCGACGGGCTGGTCAGCGACGCGTTGCGAGCCGTGCACCGCGCGGAGCACGTCGAGATCCCTGCACAGACATCGGTGCATCTCCTGGCCGACGACGGCGCCTTCATCGGGGTCATCCCGGTGGTCACCCTGCTCCACGCCGACCCCGAGACCGCCCTGGTCGACCTGGTCGATCGGGACTCGGTACGGGTCGGCCCCCAAACCGATGTGGTCGACGTGGCCCTGCTCATGGCCGACTACAACCTGCTCACCGTCCCGGTGGTCGACCCCGAGGATCGCCTGCTCGGGATCGTCACCGTCGACGACATCCTCGAAGCCACGATCCCCGACGACTGGCGACGCCGAGAGCCGGCACCCAGACCCGAGGGCGAACCCGCCCACCAACAACCTTCCCTACCGGGCTGAGCCGATGACCGATCGCCCCGCCCGGGAGGAAGAGCGCCCCCCGGTACAGGGGGCGGCAGCCGCCACGAACGGTGGCGATCGCCGCTTGACCGCGCCCGCCCCCGCCGTGCTCGACCCGGCCCACCTCGGCGACATCGAGGGGGCGTTCGGCCGCATCGCTGTCGGAGATGCCGGTGAGCGGCACAGCTGGCGGCAGCGCATCCTCACCCTGGCCGCCATCGTCGGGCCGGGGATCATCGTGATGGTTGGCGACAACGACGCCGGCGGGGTCTCCACCTACGCCCAAGCGGGGCAGAACTACCACACCAGCCTGCTGTGGACCCTGCTGCTGCTGATCCCCGTGCTGATCGTCAACCAGGAGATGGTCGTGCGCCTCGGCGCGGTGACCGGCGTCGGCCACGCCCGACTGATCAACGAGCGCTTCGGGCGGGGGTGGGGGTGGTTCAGCGTCGGTGACCTGTTCGTCCTCAACTTCCTCACCATCGTCACCGAGTTCATCGGCATCTCGCTGGCCGCCTCCTACGCCGGCGTCTCCTCCTACCTCGCCGTCCCCGTGGCCGCGGTCTGCCTGGTGGCCATCACCGCGTCGGGCAGCTTCGCCCGCTGGGAACGGGCGATGTTCGCCTTCATCGCCGTCAGCGTGCTACAGGTGCCGATGTTCTTCCTGTCCCACCCGCGCTGGGGGACCATCGGTCGCAACTTCGTGGTCCCCGGGGTCCACGGGGGCGTGACGTCGGCGGCGGTGCTGCTCATCATCGCCATCGTCGGCACGACCGTCGCCCCCTGGCAGCTGTTCTTCCAGCAGTCCAACATTGTCGACAAGCGCATCACCCCCCGCTTCATCAGCTACGAGCGGGCCGACACCGTAATCGGGTCCCTGGTCGTGGTGGTCGGTGCTGCAGCCATCATGGTCACCGCCGACTACGCCGCACGCGGCACCGCTGCGTTCGGGCACTTCACCAACGCCGCCGGCGTCGCCCGGCTCCTGGCCCACCACAGCAGCGCGCTCGGCGCCATCTTCGCCGTCGTGCTCTTCGATGCGAGCATCATCGGCGCGTCGGCGGTGACCCTCTCGACGAGCTACGCCTTCGGGGACGTGTTCGGCATCCGCCACTCCTTGCACCGGGGGTTCAAGGACGCCAAACCCTTCTACCTGTCCTACACGGCCATGGTCGCCGTCGCGGCGGGCATCGTGCTCATCCCCGGCGCTCCCCTCGGGCTCATCACCACCGCCGTTCAGGCTCTGGCCGGCCTGCTGCTCCCCTCGGCCAGCGTCTTCCTCCTGCTGCTCTGCAACGACAAGGAGGTGCTCGGGCCGTGGTGCAACCGGCCCTGGCTCAACGCGCTGGCCGCTGCGATCATCGGGATCCTTCTCGTCCTCTCCGGCACGCTCATGGCCACCACCCTCTTCCCCCACATCGACGTCCGAGCCGTGTTCTCCTACCTGGCCGTGGGCCTCGGCGCCGGCGGTCTGCTGGCCGTCGCCGCGGTCAAGCTGGCTTCCCGCAACCGGACCACCACGCCGATCCCGGCCATGACCGACGCCCAGAAGATGGCCTGGCGGATGCCGCCTCTCGCCCTGCTCCGGCCCGTCACCTGGTCCCCGGGCTTACGCCTCGGCATCCTGACGCTGCGGGCCTACCTGATCCTCTCCGTCGTCCTCCTGCTGGTCAAGGCCGTCCAGCTCGGCGGCCACTGAGGCTCACCCCGTGAGCGCCGTCGCCTCGCACTGACCCAGGCCCCGGGACCGCCCGTAGCCCTCGTCGGTACCCGAGCCCGACCGCCCGGCGGAGACGGTCTGCGAGACCTGCACCTGCTTCGAGGCCGACGCCGACGCTTCGAGGCCGACGCTTCGAGGCCTACGCCGACCTCGTGCCGCTAGCCGTCATGCCGGCGTCGGTGACAGCGGCGGGTTGCCCAGGACGTGCTGCTCGCAGAAGCCGAGCACCGTTCGGTACCAGATCGTGGAGTTGGCCGGTCCGAGGACCCAGTGGTTCTCGCCGGTGAACTGCAAGAACCGGTGCGCGAGCTGGTCGGGGGGGCCGTCGTGGTGGCTCACGAGGTCCCACCAGAGGCGGAGCGCCTCGCTCAGCGGTACCCGGTAGTCGCGGTTGCCGTGCACGACCAGCATCGGGGTGCGGACCCGCTCGACGAAGTGGTGCGGCGAGTTCTCCGCGTACCACTCGGGGTGCTCGTCGGGGGTTCCGAACAGCCCGGTCTTCCACTCCGCGGCGTCGGTCGTCGCGTGTTGCTGGTCGAGCGCCCAGAGCCCGGCGTGGGTGACGATCGCCCCGAAGCGGTCGGTGTGCCCGGCGATCCAGTTGGTCATGTAGCCACCGAAGGACCCCCCGAGGCAGGCGGTGCGGTCCTCGTCGAGGTCCGGACGGGTGAGGGCGGCGTCGAGCACCGCCTCGAGGTCCTGCCAGACCGTCGCCGCCCGGTGGGGCCAGGCGCGGGCGAACCAGGCAGGCCCGTAGCCGGTCGACAGGGCCGGGTCGGGCAGCAGCACCGCCCACCCGCGGGCTACCGCCACCCACGGGTTCCACCGCCAGCTCCAGGCGTTCCAGGAGGAGAACGGACCACCGTGCACCCAGAGCATCACCGGAGCCGGTCCCCCGCCGGCAGGACGGCACAACCACGACCGGACCTCCGCTGCGTCGGGCGCCCCGGCGGTGAGCTCCTCGAGCTCGCCGGGCAGTCCCGGTGCGGCGCCGGGGAAGGCGAGGAGCTGGGGTTGCTGGTCGCTGCGGTCCATCTCCAGGCGGGCGACTGTCGGCGGCGAGGAGATGCTGCTGCGCAACGCGTACAGCGCGTCGCCGTCGGAGACCGGGGTGAGCGTTGCGTAGGTGGCGTCAGAGGCGAGGCAGCGCACCACCCGGCCGCTGCCGGCGTCTACGACGACCAGCGCCCCCCGCCCGTGCCAGTCGCCGGCGACGAGCAGGCTCCCACCGTCGCCAGCCCAGCACCACTCGGTGGGGTGGATGTCGCCGAGGTCGACCTCGACCACCGGGCCGGCGTCGACCCCGGTCCCGATCAGGCACAACGTGACCGACATCGGCACCTCGAAGCTGCCGTCGAGCTCCCGGGCAACAGCGAGCACCGACCCGTCGGGGGACAACCTCGGCCCGCTGTAGTCGCCGTCACCGACGAAGCACACCCGCCGGCGAGCACCCGGAAGTTCGATCAGCGCGACACCGGTCCTGGTACGGCCCCGGGGGCTGCGCTCGGTCCAGGTGGTCGCGGCCAGTGTGGCGTCGGCGCTCAAGTCGTAGCTCGCCTCGGTCAGCTCGAAGACGGCGTCGGGGGCGATGTCGACCGGCCCCGAGCCCGGGCTCACGAGCAGCAACCGGGTGCTCAGGTCACCGAGCTCGTGGTCCCAGTGCCGGATCGGCATGCCCGTGTGGAGGATCGCGTTGACCTTGCGGTCCTTGCGAAGCGACCGGGTCGCCCTCCCGTCGGGGTCCTCGGCCGGGTCGGCCCCGACCGGACGGGAGGCACCGACCAGCAGCGCCTCCGTGAACCGGGAGGCGACCGGCGCCCGGACACCACCCGGGTAGCTGGCGAACAGCTCGGCCTCACCGCTGCCGACGGGAAGCGCCCACAGCGCCGGTTCGTCATCACCACGAGCCGAGCTGAACATCAGCGTACCGTCGGGCAGGAAAACCGGGGCGGACTCACCGGCAGACGAACGGGTCAGCCGACGCGGCGCCCCGCCAGATCGATCGAGCTCCCACAACGCCCCGGCACGCACTGCGCCGGCATCGTCGAGGGTCTCCACCACGACCACCACCCGACCGGCGTTCGACACCGCCAGACCCGTCACCCGGGGGATGGCCCCGAAGGCCGCGAGGTCGACGAAAGGACCGGGCCCCGCTGCAGCTTCGCTCATCGGTCCGACCGTAGCCGGACTCAGCGCCTCGGGTCGAAGACCCG
>JAKABK010000001.1:16041-31201 GCA_021796905.1 Actinomycetes bacterium | reverse complement strand
ACGACAAGGTGAGCCCCGAGTCGACGATGTCCTCGACGATCAGCACGTGACGACCGGAGAGGTCCAGCTCCAGGTCCTTGACGATCCGGACCACGCCGCTGGTCCTCGTCGCGCTGCCGTAGGAGGAGATCGCCATGAAGTCCATCTCGACCGGCAGGCCGATCGCCCGGGCGAGGTCCGACAGGAAGATGCAGGCGCCCTTGAGGACCCCGACCAGCAGCGGCGGGCGCCCGGCGTAGTCCGCGGCGATCGCCGCTCCGAGCTGGCCGACCCGCTCCTGCAGCTCCTCGGCGGGGACGATGATCTCCCCGAGGGAGGGGTCCTCCCAGGGCGGTCCGGGTGTCATCCCCGGGCGGCGGGCGGCGGGGATGCCCACGCTCGTCGATCCCACTGCCGGGCGCCGACCCGAGCCGGCACCGGGCCCGCCGGCACCGGGCCCGCCGGCGGTGGCGGGATCGTCGGCAGGGTCGACCGGGGCGCTCATCGGGCCCTGACCCTAGCGAGCCGACCGCGACGCAGCCTCGCCCGGCGGCTCCACCCGGAGCCGGCCGTCCCGGCGGGCGACGCGACGCCCGCCGGCCAGCTCACAGGCCACCGCCTCGCAGCGTGCCACCGCGAGCACCCGGGCCACCTCCGCCGCGCTCGGCGGGTGGAGCTCGGGGTCGGATCCCGGGGCGGTCCGCAGCCAGTTCCTCACCGCGCGGCGGGCGAGCGGCACGGGCGCCGCGCTGAGGGCCCGGGCGTCGCGCGCGTCGATGGCGGCCGCGAGCCGGTCGAGCAGGTCGGCGTCGTCGCCGGCGAGCTCCGCTTGCCGGCAGAGCAGCGGCACCGGGTCCCGACCGGCGACCTCGGCTAGCAGCGGTAACAGCAGGTGGCGCACCGAGTTGCGGCGCTGGGCGAGGTCGTCGTTGGTCGGGTCCCTCACGGCCTCGAGCCCAGCCGCGGCGCAGACCGCCTCGGTCTCGGAGCGCCGGAGCCCGAGCAGCGGGCGGCTCACCCGCGCCGATGGGCGCATCGGGGCGAGCCCGTCGATCCCGGAGCCGCGGAGCAGGTTGAGCATCACCGTCTCGGCCCGGTCGTCGGCGGTGTGGCCGACCATGACCCCTCCCGGCAGGACCGAGTAGCGGGCGGCCCGGGCGCGAGCCTCGAGGTCGGGGCCCGGGGTGACCGGGGCCCGGCGGGCCTCGAAGCGTGCCCCGAGCGCTCGCGCCGCCTCGGCCACCCGGTCTGCCTCGGCCGCCGAGCCGGGACGCAGAGCGTGGTCGACGTGGACCGCGAGGACATCCAGCCCGGCCCGGCACGCGAGCACGAGCAGCGCGAGGGAGTCCGGCCCGCCGGAGACCCCGGCGACGACCGGCGCGCCGCAGCCCCCCGAGCCGCTCCGCTCCCCCCCCACGCCAGGCCCGGCGCCGGCGGGCCAACGGCAGCGGGCGGCGATCCTGTCGAGGTCGACCTCACGGCACCCGCTGGCCGCCACACCGGCCGCCGGGTCGGTCACCGCCGCCGCCACAGCAGCTATCCGGCGGCGGGGACCGTGACCCCCGCCCGCTCCAGCCAGCGGCGGGGCTGGCGGATCTCCGGCAGGCTCGGCAGCCACTCCGGCGCCTCCCAGACCCGGTCGAACAGCTCCCGGCCGCCGACGGACTCGACCTCCCGGACGAAGTCCTCGCCCTGCTCGTACTGGCGCATCTTGGCGTCGAGGCCGACCAACGACGACAGCACCCGGGTCGCGCCCCTCTGCCGGCGACGTTGGCGGAGGGCGGCACTGAACCGGTCGGCGTTGGGCACCCGGTCCCGGGCGGCCCGGTCCATGACGATGTCGCCGTGACCCTCGAGCAGGCTCATCAGGCCGCCGATCTCCTGGATCGTCGCCCGCTGCTCCGGGGTGGCGAGCGCCGCGAGCAAGCCTCCCTCGTCGAGCGGCCGCTCCCCGGCGCGCAGGTCGGCCACCAGCCGGCGGAGGGACTCGAGGAGCCGGCGGGGATCGGGATCGACGCCGGCGAGGGTCCGGCTGACCAGGGAGAGGAAGTGGTCGCGCATCCACGGGACCCCGGTGAACTGCGCCCGGTGGGTCACCTCGTGCAGCGCCAGCCAGAGCCGCAGCTCCCGGGGAGGGAACCCGTAGCGGCGCTCCAGCTCGACGATGTTCGGACCCACGTAGTACACGAAGTCCTGCTGGTCGGGACAGTCGTCCTCCACCAGCAGCTGGTCGTACTGGCCGAGCACCCTTCTCGACATCCACGCCAGCAGGACCCCCACCTGCACCCCGCTGGCGGCCGCCTCGAGGCCGGGCGGCAGCGCCAGACGTCCCGGACGGGACCGGGCCGCCGCGAGACGGTCCTCGAGTGGGCGCAGCAGCCGCTGGAACGACGCCAGGTTGACCTCGACCCAACCCACCCGGTCGACGACCCGGGCCCGGGCCGGGCCGGCAGCGGACCGCAGCCCGGTCTCGCGCTCGACCAGCACCTCGGCGAGCGCGGTCAGCTCCGCCAGGTCGGCGTCGAGGGCGTCGCGCTCGTAGGAGACCAGACCCTCGCCGGCTCCGGCGATCGCGGTCGCAACCCGCCTCGCCTGCGTCCAGGAGACCACCGGAGGGCTCACCGGCGACGACCGCCGCGGCCGGCTCGGCTCACCCGCCCGGGACCGGAGCCCACCGGAACGGCCGGGCTCAGGCGATCTTCTTGCCGCGGGTCCGTGGGACCGCCATCGGCTCGTGCTGGAAGCAGTACTTCCCGTTGTTGTACATAGACAGCCGGGTCTGGCATCCCGGCTCACGGCAAACCCGGTCCTTGGAGTACGCCCGGGAAGGGCGCTCACTGCCGGTGAGGGTGTAACCCCCGAGAGAACTTCGCTCGCTCATGATCTCCCACTAACTCGTGCTGACGACATTCTAGGATCGGCCGGCCGGCCTCTGGCGCTCGGTCTCCGAGGCCCGCGCCAGGGCGTCGGCGACACGGCTGCGGAGGCTCTCGGGCACCGACTCCCGGCAACGCTGGGCGATCACGACCTTGAGCTCGGCCTCGAAATCGAACGCCTCCAGGCACGGGGAGCAACGCTCGAGGTGGTAGCGGATCGTGGAGCGCCGCTGCTCGTCGAGCTCTCCGTCGAGGTAGTGGTAGAGCACGTCGAGCGCCTCACGGCACTCCGCTCGGGCTGTCCCACCACTGGCCGGTCCCCGCTCGTCAGTGTGCTCGTTGTCGTCCATTGCCTGCCTGTCACCTACCCGACGTCCGTTCGGCGCCCCCGGGGCCGACGGTCGCCGGCATCGGGTCACGCAGGAGCGTCGACGGACCGTTCCAGCAGCCCACGACTGACACCCACGTCGTGCAACGCCTTTTGCAGCGCCTTTCTTCCACGGTGGAGGCGGCTCATCACCGTGCCGATCGGGACGTCGAGGATCGACGCGATCTCCTTGTAGGAGAACCCCTCCACGTCGGCGAGGAGCACGGCCATCCGGAACTGCTCCGGGAGCGACTCGACCGCCGCCTTCACGTCACCGTCGGTGAAGTGGTCCAGCACCTCCTCCTCGGCGCTACGGCTCGCGGCGACCGCCTCCAGCCCCCCGAGGCGCCGGTAGAGGTAGAGGTCCTCGACCTCGTCGAGCTCGGTCTGCTCGGGGCGGCGCTTGCGTGACCGGTAGGTGTTGATGAAGGTGTTGGTGAGGATCTTGTACAGCCAGGCCTTGAGGTTGGTGCCGTCCTGGAAACCGGCGAAGGCCCGGTAGGCCTTCAGGTAGGTCTCCTGCACCAGGTCCTCGGCATCGCTCGGGTTCCGGGTCATGCGGAGGGCGGCCGTGTACAGCGAGCCCATGTACGGCATCGCCTGGTCGGCGAAGGTCTGCTGGTCGGCCACATCTCGACCCTACCCACGGCTCGCTGCAACACCCCGCGGCCGGGTCGTCCGGGCCGGGGTTGTCGTAGCGTCGGGCCGTGCGCAG
This sequence comes from Actinomycetes bacterium, assembly GCA_021796905.1. Lineage (GTDB taxonomy): Bacteria > Actinomycetota > Acidimicrobiia > Acidimicrobiales > Palsa-688 > JAKAQB01. Next base: position 27,264 of record JAKABK010000001.1, on the reverse strand, counting down.
CTCCCGCTTCGCGTTCCTCGACCACCCCGGGCCGCTACCGATAGCGCATCGCGGGGGGGCGGCCGAGGCGCCGGAGAGCTCGATCACCGCCTTCGAGCACGCCCGGTCCCTCGGCTACGACTACCTCGAGACCGACGTGCACCTCACCGCCGACGGGGTGGTGGTCGTGATCCACGACCCGGTGCTCGACCGGGTCGCCGACCGGCCAGGGGTGATCGGCGACCTCACCTGGGCGGAGGTCCGCTCCGCCCGGCTCGCCGACGGGAGCCCACCGCCCCGCCTCGACGAGCTCCTGGCCGCCTGGCCCGAGCTGCGCTGGAACCTCGACGCCAAGCACGACGCGGTCGTCGGTCCGCTCGTCGGGACGGTCATCGCCGCCGGCGCGCTGGAGCGGGTGTGCATCACGGCGTTCTCCGACGCCCGGATCGCCACCGCCCGCCGCCTCGCCGGGCCGCGCCTGTGCACGAGCACCGGCCCGGCGGCGACCGCCGCCCTGCGCCTCGCGTCGCTCGCCCCCGGGTCCCGACCCCGATCCGGGGGCCCGCCCGGCGCGGCGTGGGGCCCGGCGGGGGCGGTGCAGGTCCCGCCCCGCTGGCGCGGCCTGCGGGTGGTCGACCGTCGACTGGTGACCGCCGCCCACCACCTCGGCCTCGCGCTGCACGTCTGGACCATCGACGACGAGGCGGAGATGGACCGTCTCCTCGACCTCGGGGTCGACGGGATCATGACCGACCGGCCCACGCTGCTGCGCCGGGTGCTCAGCCGCCGCGGGCAGTGGCCAGGCGGCTGAAGGTCCCCGTCCCCGAAGGCGCCGGCAGCCGCGGGCGCGGGGCCTTTCCCCCCGACCCCGGCGAGCCCCGAGCGCAGCGCTACCCCCGACCCGGTTAGCCCCGAGCGCAGCGCTACCCCCGACCCGGTTAGCCCCGAGCGGAGAACGCCGAGCGCAGCGAGCGCTTCAGGATCTTGCCGGCTGCGTTCCGGGGGAGGGGCTCGGCGATCAGCGAGATGCGGGTCGGCACCTTGAAGCCCGCCAGCCGCTCTCCGACGAACGCCTGCAGCTCGCCCGCGGTCAGCTCCGCACCCGGTTTGGTCACCACCACTGCCGCCACCTCCTCCCCGAGACGCTCGTGGGGCACCCCGAGCACCGCCGCCTCGTGGACCGCCGGGTGCTCGTAGATCGCCGCTTCGACCTCGGCGGAGTAGACGTTCTCCCCGGCCCGCAGGATCATGTCCTTGATCCGGTCCTCGACATAGACGAAACCGTCGTCGTCGAGGTGGCCGAGGTCGCCGGTGCGCATCCAGCCGTCGACCAGGGCCTCGGCGGTGGCGTCGGGGCGGTTCCAGTAACCCCGGATCAGGTTGGGGCCCTTCAGCCAGATCTCGCCCGACGCCCCGACCGGGAGCTCCTCGCCGGCGGGGTCCCGGACCGAGACCTCCATGATCGGACCGGCCCGCCCGGTGCTCGTCGGGTGGGTAAGGTAGTCGGGGCCGCTGTTGCCCGGGCCGAGGGCGTTGGTCTCGGTCATCCCGTAGCCGATCGTCGGGGTGCCCCCCCGGAAGCTGTCGGCGACGCGGTGCACCAGCGCCGGCGGGGCGGGCGCGCCACCCCCGCCGATCGAGCGCAGGCTCGAGGTGTCGTGCTCGGCGAAGTGGGGGCTCTCCAGCAGGTCCCAGCTCTGGGTCGGGACCCCGACGAAGGCGGTCACCCGCTCCCGCTCGATCAGCTCGAGCGCACGGTCCGGGTCCCAGCGGTACATCATCACGAGCTTCATCCCGAGCGCGAAGCACGAGAGCATCACCGGCACGCAACCGGTCACGTGGAAGAGGGGCACGATCAAGATGAACGCCTGGCCCACCGCGTCGGCCTCCTCGGCGCCGGGGCCGGGGCTCACTGCACCTGGGAGCGCTCGATCCCCGTCGGTGCCGGTGCCGGTCGTGCCGGCACTGCCGCTCGTCCGGTGGGTGCCGGCTGTGCCGTCGCTGCCGGTCGTGCCCTCGGTGCCGGTCGTGCCGTCACTGCCGGCTGTGCCGGTTGGGCCATAGGCGCCGGTCGAGACATCGCTGCCGCCTGCGGCCGTGGCGTCGCCGTCGCTTCGGCGGAGACGCTCGATCGCCGAGCGGGCGGCGAAACCGAACAACGCCTGGGTGATCGCCCGGTGGGTCGACACCGCACCCTTCGGACGGCCGGTCGTCCCCGAGGTGTAGAGGATCGTGGCGTCGTCGTCGGGCCCGACCTCCACCTCGGGCATCGCCCCGCCGGCGGACAGCACCTCCTCCCAACGGTCGACCCCCCGCACGGCGTCGGCGGGCAGGCGGACACCGACCGCGGCGATCCCGAGCCGGCGGCGTGCCTGCTCGGTGCGCTCCAGGCGCTCCCGGTCGGCGACCAGCAGCCGGGTCCCGCTGTCCTCGAGCCCGAATTCCAGTTCCTCCTCGGTCCACCAGGCGTTGAGGGAGACCGCGATCGCCCCGACCGAAGTGACCGCAGCGAAGGCGACGACCCACTCGGGGTAGTTGCGCATCCCGATCGCGACCCGCTCCCCGCGACCGACTCCGTAACGCCCGACGAGCGCGGCCGCGAAGGCGTCGACGGCGGCCATCACCTCACTGAAGCTCCAGCGCTCGTCCTCGTAGACGAGGAACGTCTTGCCGTCGTGACCCCGGGCGAGCCCGAAGAGCTGGCGGAGCGTGCCGGGGGCGTTGACGAATATCTTCTGGGTCGCTCCGAGCACCTCCGCCTCGGCCACCTCGAACAGCTCCCCGGGCGCAGTCGCTTCCGCCACCGCTTGGTCGTAGGTGAGGGTCACGGGTCAATGTCTACCGGGGTAACCTCCCGGCATGCCAGGCGCACGGAGCGCCTTCCGCAAGGGCGGTCGGCGTCAGGTACCCCCCACCGGGGACGACGGCGGGTCGTCGGGCACCCCGCCGGCGAGCGGACCGGGGCCACGGGACCGAACCGGCACCGAGCACCCCGGCAGGCACGGAGCCGACCCCGGGGAGCACCCCGACCCCGGGGAGCACCCCGACCCCGGGGAGCGCTCCGACGGGCGGGTGATGCGCGGTGTCCGCAACCGGGAAGCGGTCGTAGAGGCCTTCATCTCCCTGATCGAGACCGGCGACCCGCAACCGACCGCCAGGGCCATCGCCGCCCGGGCCGGGCTGTCACTGCGGAGCATCTTCGCCCACTTCGACGACCTGGAGCAGATCTACGAGGCTGCCGGAGCCCGGGTCGCCCGCAGGCTGCTACCGCTCCTCGACCCGGTGCCGACCGACGCGCCCCTCGAGACCCGGATCGAGGACCTGCTCACCCGGCGCGTCCGACTGCTCGAGCAGCTCGACCCGGTCGCCCGGGCCGCCCGGCTCCGGGAGCCGTTCTCCGAGCAGTTGCAGTCCAACCGCGCAGCGATGGTCGCCTCGATGCGCGAGCAGTGCCGGGGGAGCTTCGCCCCGGAGCTGGAGGAGGCCCCCGAGCCGCTGCTCGCCGCGATCGCCACGGCTTGCAGCTGGGCGACCTGGTACCACCTGCGCAACGACCAACAACTGTCGTCCCCCGAGGCCACCGACGTGGTCCGTCTGCTGCTCCGGGGCGTGCTCGCCCGAGGCGCATCGACCGCTCCTCGCCCCGGGGCCAGCGGGAACGACCGGGCCGCCCCGGGTCGCGACGTGACAGTGCTTGAACCTGCACCTGCGGTGCGTCTATAGTCTGTTCGTTCGGTCGGATCGTCGGCCGGGATCGTGGGAACCTCACGAGGGGGAAGGACAACCTGTATGAGCGTTTCGGCAGCGCGCCCTGTCGACGACCGGGTACCTGGCGGGTTCCTCGCCGGTCTGAGGACCCGTCAGCTCGACCACTACCCCGACACCGTCGGCCGCTACGGCTACCTGGTGCTCACCGTCATCGTCACCATCGCCCTCTACTACGAGCTTTACGTGAGCAGCTCGGTGGCCACCCAGCAGATCGCCGACCTGCACGTCAGCTTCGCGTTCTACGTGCGCCTGCTCGCCTTCGGCAACCTGATCGGCGCGTTCGGGTCGCTCTTCGCCGGGATCACCGACCGCCTCGGCCGCTGCAACATCGTGGTCGGCGGGCTGCTCGTGACCGGGGTGCTGGTCGCCTTCGTCATCCCCGAGATGACGACCGGCTGGGGGTTCGGGATCACCACCTGGGTCGTCGGCCTGGTCGAGGGCATCTGCCTGGTCGCCACCCCGGCACTGATCCGGGACTTCTCCCCCCAGGTCGGACGGGGAGCCGCCATGGGGCTGTGGACGATGGGACCGGTGCTCGGGTCGCTCGTGGTCTCGGTGGTCGCCACCGCGACGATCACCGGGAACCTCGCGCCCGCCGACTGGGGGCGTGAGTACCTCTACTCCGGGGTCGCCGGACTGGTGGTCTTCGCCCTCGCCTTCTTGTTCCTGCGTGAACTGTCCCCCGGCATCCGCGACCAGCTGATGGTCACCACCCGGGACCGCGCGCTGGTCGAGGCCCGGGCCAAGGGCCTCGACATCGAGGCGTCGCTGCAGAACCCGTTCGGTCAGCTCCTGAAGGCCGACATCGTCGTCTCGGCGATCGGGATCTCGGTGTTCCTGCTCGTCTACTACACAGCCGTCGGCTTCGGCACGATCTTCTACGAGACGATCTTCCACTTCAGCGCCCACCAGGCCAACAACATCGGTGACTGGAACTGGGGGATCAATGCGCTCGCCCTGGTGGTCATCGGAGCGGTGAGCGACGTGTTCCGGGTACGAAAACCGTTCATGCTGATCGGGGGGGTGTTCGCCGCGGTGATGATCGCCCTCTACGCCGGGCTCGCCACCCAGAGCCCGAGCTACGGGCACGTCGTGCTGGTCGTCTCGCTGCTCTCGCTCGGCCTCGGGATCGGCTACACGCCGTGGATGGCGAGCTTCACCGAGACCGTCGAGGCCCGGAACCCGGCGCTCACCGCCACCGGCCTCGCCATCTGGGGCTGGATCCTGCGGGTGGTGGTGTTCTTGTCGTTCATCCTGCTCCCGATCGTCATCGCGAGCGTCACCCCCCTGGTCAACTACGGCGCGACCGTCCAGACCTACGCCACCAGGTACGCCTCGCAGCTGGCATTCGTGAAGGCCGACCCGAAGCTGGTCGCCTTCGCCCAGCACAACAGCAAGGTCCTCGACTTCGCCGCCACCCACCCGAGCCTCGTGAAGCAGGCGACGACCTACGGGACCGACCTGAAGCGCCTCGCCACCCTCGAGGCGACCGACCCCTCCCAGCTGTCCGCGGTCGAGGCCAACGCGTCCAAGCTCGCCACCCTCCAGCGGCTCGCCCCGGAGGTGGCGGTCATCGAGGCCCACCGGTCGCTGTTCCTCCGGCTCCAGGCCGACCCCACCTCGCCGACGCTCCAGGCCCAGGCGGTGGCCGCCGCCGGAGGGGGCACCACCGGCGAGAAGGTGCTCGCCACCATCGTCGCCAACCAGAGCACCCTCGGCCCGGCCCTGTCGTGGGCGGCGGCCCACCCGTCGGTGATCGCCTTCGCCCAGGCGCACGCGGCGCTCCTCGGGTTCGCCGCGAGCCACGCCGCCTTCGTCTCACAGGCGACCAGGTACAGCACCGAGCTGACCGCTCTGGGGACCCTCGAGGCCACCCACCCGGCGCTGCTCGCCTCGGCGAGCGCCCACGGCGCCCAGCTCGCGGCGCTCGCCGCCGTCCCGGCCGGGGTCTTCGCCTACCTGCAGGCGCACGCCGGCGCGGTCGTATCGGCCGCGAAGCACAGCCCCGACCAGTGGCGCAACTGGTACTGGATCTGCTTCGGCGGGATCATCGTGTTCCTCCTCGCCATCCCCTTGCTGAAGGGACGCTGGAGCCCGTCGAAGGCTCGCGCCGACGAGGCGGCGCACGAGGAGATGGTCCGAGAGGAGCTGGCAAAGCTCGGCCACTGACCGCCCGACCGACTGGGGGCCGTGGTCAGCGGCCCCCGTAGAACGGATGGGTGAGGTCGTCGCGGATCTCCACCAGCCGGCGAGCGGCCGCCGGGTCCCGACCGCCGGCCGCTTCCCGGGTGGCGGCCGCCACGGCCTCCCGGGCGGCGTGCTTGACGTCGGTCTCGTCGTCGGCGGCCGGGTCGATCCAGAGCGCTACGAACACGACCGTCTCCTGGTCAGCTTCGAGCAGACCTTCGGCGACGCAGTCGAGCACTCCTTGGGCGGTCCCGACCGTCGCCGCCCCGAACACCAGGGTCTCGGCGAAACCCTCGACCGGCGCCTTGTTGAGCATGATTATCGGAGGGTTGACCGTCTCGTAGGAGGGTTGGTCCGGCCCCACCGGCACACCGATCGGGCAGAAGCCGGGCGACGGAGAAGCGAAAGCGGTGATCATCGCCGCTGCCGTGGGGCTGCCCCTCCGGGCGAGGATCACGTTGACATGCACCCCGTTGGGGGCCCGACCGCCCCATCCCTGGGCGATCCGGCCGTCGAGGTCACCCCGGGGGGTCTGCTGCACCGCTCAGCCCTCCCCCGGGGTCGAACCGGGGGCGCCGGTCGAACCGGGGGCACCGGTCGCGCCCGAGGCGGCGGGGGCGGCGTCGGTCGCGTCCGGGAAGGTCACGACCCCGCGGGCGAGCCGCCCCGAGACCAGGTCCAGGAACCCGGCGTTGATTTCGTCGAGGGTGTAGGTGCGGGTGACCAGCCGGTCGAGGGGCAGGCGACCCTCGGCGTAGAGGTCGAGGATCCGCGGCATGTCGACATGTGGTCGACACGAGCCGTAGAGGCTGCCGGTGACGACCTTCTCGTGGCGGACCAGCTCCGGGCCGGGTAGCGATGCGCTGGACCCGACCGCGGGGACCCCGACACAGACGATCGTCCCTCCCCGCCTGGTGAGGCCGAAGGCGACACCGACCAGCTCGACCCGGCCGGCGGCCTCGATCGCTACGTCGACCCCCTCGCCGTCGGTCAGTCCGCGCACGGTGGCGGCGACGTCCTCGCCGCTCGGGTCGACGGCGTGGGTCGCACCGAGCTCCAGCGCAAGGGCGCGCTTGGTCGCCTCCGGCTCCACCGCCACGACGTGACGCGCGCCGCTCGAACGGGCGGCCATCACCGCGCTGAGCCCGACCCCGCCGGCGCCGAAGACGAGCACCGTGGCGCCCGGCTCGACCCGGGCCCGGTTGACCACCGCCCCGTAGCCGGTGGTGACCGCGCAACCGACGAGCGCGGCGACGCTCAACGGGACGTCGTCGCGCACCACGACGCAAGCCGCCTCGTCGACGACGGTCTCCTCGGCGAAGGTCGAGAGGAACGAGTAGTGGTAGAGCGGTAGGCCACGGTGGGAGAGCCGACGCGCACCGGAGACCAGGGTGCCGGCGAGCAGCGCCGGGGTGGCGGTCGCGCAGAGGTTGGGGCGCCCGGTCTCGCAGTAGCGGCAGTAACCGCAGTTGGGCACCCAGGACAGCACCACGTGGTCCCCGGGTGCGACCCGGCGGACCCCCTGCCCGACGGAGACGACCACGCCGGCACCTTCGTGACCGAGCACGCTCGGCGTCGGCGAAGGGATCGCTCCGGTGATCGTGTGCCAGTCGCTGGCGCACAGCCCGGTCGCGGCGAGCCGGACCCGAACCTCCCCCGGACCGGGGTCGGCCAGGTCGACCTCGACCACCTCCAACGGCTCGTTCTCCTCGAACAGCACCGCTGCTCTCATTTCGCCCCTCCTGATCGGCCACCCGGCCGGACGGCCAGGGCGGGTAGCTACGGGTCCGGTCCCGTCCCCGGGGGACCCGCCGGCGGAGACTACTGCGGAGCGGCCAGGGACCGGGCGCTCACGCCGGGCGCCACATCCCCTCCAGGCGGCGGTTGGTCCCCTGCAGGTCGAAACCGTCCGGGTCGAAGCCGTCACCGACCCAGTCGAGCATCTCCTCGTGCTCGGGGTCGTCGTCGTCCGCCAGGGCGTCGAGCAGGTGCTCGTAGCCCTCCGGACCGCCGCAGTCCTCCGGTGGCACGGCCCGGGCACCCTCGAGCACCGCGACCGGAGGCTCACCCGGGTCGAACTCCCGGACGCCGACGACCTCCACCAGGTGCTCCCAGCCGTCCCCGAAGTCGTAGTCGTAGTGCAGCACGCTGTCCGCGGGGGCCAGCTCACCGAGCACCGCGGCGGACTCGTCCTCGATCTCCTCCCCCCAGCTCGGCTCGTCGGAGAGCCCGAAGGTCCGCTCCCCGACGCGCCACTCGTGCAGATGGGCGTCGTGCCAGCCGAACGCGACCTGCAGGATGGAGTGGAGCGCAGAGAGGGTGACCGCGCTCGGAACCCGTAGGCGCCGCCACACCGGGGGCGACACGTCCAACAGGGTCACCTTCAACTCGTGCACGCTGAGCCCGAGGCCGGCTCCGGAACCCGAGGTCATCACCTCATCTTCGCAGAGACCAGCCCTGGTGCCCGAACCCGCCGGCGGCGTGACCCACCCGGTGGGGGCGGCAGCCGTCGCGATGGACCGTCCCTCCCTGGCGCATCCCGAGCCGACCGCAGCTCCGACAACGTCCGAGCCCGCCACCGAAGATCCCGGTGACGCCGACACCTAGGGCGAAGGTGTCGAATGCGAGCAGCAAGCCTCCGAGCACGAAGATCACCACTATCAACAACACGAGCATCCCGCTCACCTCCGGTCGGTTGTCCTCCGCTACGTCGACATCGTACCCACAATATGCGTACTTGTACGCATGGCGCCGGGACCCGACAGCCCGTAGCGTTCGGGTGTGTCCGACTCGCGACCTCGTCGCCGGCGCCGGGCCGGCTTGTCCCGGGACAGCGTCGTCGACGCCGCCGAGCGCCTCGTGCACTCCCGGCCGTTCGGGGAGGTGACGATCAGGTCGCTCGCCGCCCAGCTCGACGTCGCACCCATGAGCCTCTACCGCCATGTGAGGGACAAGGACGACCTCCTCGGGGAGGTCGTCGACCGGATGCTCGCCGCCGAGTGGGAACCAGCGGCCGACCCCGCCGACCTCGGGCGATGGCTGACCGAGGCGGCCGAGCGCCTCCGGCACCTCCTCGTCGACCAGCCCGCCGCCCTCCACGTCTACCTGTCGGGACCCGTGGTCTCACCCGCCGCCCTTCGTCGCATGGACGCCATGCTCGACGTGCTCGGTCGGGCCGGCCTCGATCGCACCGCGGCCCGGCGCGCGTACGCCGCACTGCACACCTACACCGTCGGGTTCGCGGCTCTCGAAGCGTCGCGCTCGGGATGGCGACCGTCTCCCTCCGACGGCGGCACCGCGGCGGAGCTGGCTGCGTTCACGAGCCCGGAGCAGTTCGCCGTCGGGCTGCGCTACCTGCTCGACGGCATCGCGTCGGCTTCGCCGGCAGCCGGCCACCTCCCGACCGGCCCCGACCCGGGGGGTCGGTCCACCCCGGGCGGGCGGGCCGCGGAGTCGGCCCCTAGCCGGGAACGCCGGCGAGGGGTCAGCCGGCCGGGCTGAGCGGGTCGATCCCCCTGTTCCCACCGTCGGCCACGTGCTCGCTCCAGCCGCGTCCGTCCCACCAGCGCAGCTCGTGGCGCCCGCTCGGGTCCGGCGCCCATTGGGCCGGCACCGGCGCTGGAGGCGGGACCGGTTGGTACTGCCGGGGAGCGGCGACCGGCGGCATCGCGTACCTCCGTGACGGCAGCAGGGCCACGATGATCAACCCGAAGATCCCGAGCAGGAACCCGAGGAGCGCGCCCGTGCCGACCCGGCCCTTGGACCGACCGACCAACGCTCCGAGGAACCCGAAGACCACTGCGCTCAGCAACGCAAGGGTGTAGAAGGAACCCACCTGGTGGAGGATACCGCCACCACCGACGCAGCCCCCGCCGCCCGGCCGGCACCGCCCCGTGCGGCTGGGACCCGCGCTGCTGCGACCGGGACCGCCGGCTGCGATCGGCGCCGCGTCAGGCCCAGCGGGTCCGAGGCGGCAGGCGCAACCGGCCGGGGGCGGCAGGCTCGGCCGGCCGGGGGCGGCAGGCTCAGCCGGTCGGGCCGGCAGTCTCCAGGGCTTCGGTCCGCCACACCGGCTCCCCCGCAGCGTCCGAGGCGGCCAGGTCGACCACCCCGACGAGAGCTGCGTCGTGCCAGCCGGCAGGGTCGTCGAGGACCTGGCGGACCCGCCAGCAGCCGGTTCCCTCCTCCACCTGCACCCACGCCGCCGCCCGGGCGTCCGCCCCGGTCCCGATGGACTCCCGTTCGGCGTGGTACTCGGCGAGGGCAGCCGCCCACCGCGACGCCGACCAGCCCCCCGGTCCCTCGGCAGCGGCCAGACCGGCGGTGTCCCCCCGGGCGGCGAGCTCGACGCGACGGAAGGCTGCGTTGCGGACCATCACCCGGAACGCCCGGAGGTTGGCGGTCACCGGCGGTGGCCCCGGCTCGGTGCGCCCCGGGCCCCTCCCGAGCGCTCCGAGACCCTCCGGAGCGCCCCGGGTCGGGTCCCCTCCCGACGCGGTGACCGCCGAGAGGCGGTGCCACTCGTCGACGAGGGACGAGTCGGTCTGGCGGACCAGTTCACCGAGCCACTCGGTGAGGTCGACCAGCTCGTCGGTCCTCGCGTCCTCGGGGACGGTGCGGACCAGGCCCTTGTAGGCATCGCTCAGGTACCGCAGCAGGAGGCCCTCGGAGCGGGCCAGTCCGTAGTGGGCGACGTACTCCCCGAAGGTCATCGACCGCTCGGCCAGGTCCCGTGCCACCGACTTCGGCCGTATGTCGTAGTCGGCGGCCCAGGGATGGCGGGAGCGGTAGTCGTTGAAAGAGTCGTAGGTCCAGTCCCGCAACGGTTTGGGGTGCTCCAGGCGGTCGAGGACCTCGAGTCGCTCCTCGTAGTCGACGCCCTGCGCCTTGAGCTCGGAGAGCACCTCCCGGCGGAGCCGTTCCAGTTGGGCGGTGAGGACCACCCACGGGTTGTCGAGGGTCGCCTCCACCAGGCTGGTCACGTCCAGCGCGTAGGTCTGCGAAGCCCGGTCAAGGTGGGGTACCGCCTCGAGCACCCACGGGCTGAGTGGGTTGTCGAGGGCGAAGTCGGGCTGCAGGTCGGTGGTCACCCGCACCCGCCGCCCCAGCTCGTCGGGCTCCCCGAGCGCCTCGAGCGCCCCGGCCGCGACGAGGGACCGGTACAAAGCGATGCTGCGACGGACCAGCCGGCGCTGCACGACCCGCGGCTCGTCGTTGTCCACGAGGAGGTGGCGGAGGGCGGCGCAACCGTCGCCGGGTCGGTCGAGCACGTCGAGGAGCATCCAGATC